>CALBXV010000488.1 GCA_937890045.1 uncultured archaeon | reverse complement strand
GAACTGAAGGTATAGCTATTGGTGATGACAATGAATTTGCTGTTACAAATGCAGGAGTATTAACTGCAACTGGTGTAGATATCACAGGAGATATTACTGCAACGACTGGTACATTTTCAGGAACAGTTAACGCAAGCGGTGGAACATTCACAGGTAGAGTTAGAGCGGGAGATGCATATTTTGGAGTAGGTGCTGATGGAGGATCAAATGACGGCATTTATTTAAACGCTAACAATTATTGGTATGATACTGGAACTATAAAAGCACAAGATGGAACAATTGGTGGATTTACACTTGGAAGTTCTAAATTAACTACTACAGGAGGAGCTAACGATCAATCTACAATTGGATTTGGTATATCTACTCCAGAATCTAAACTTCATGTTATTCAGGATGCTACTGATAGTGATACATTCACAATTGGTTCAACACCATCTTGGGAATGTAAAGATGGAAAAACTGCTTGGGCTGCGAGAATTGGTGTAGATCCATATACAGGCGGAACAGCAAACAATTTTTATCAAGGTGCAATCGGTATGTTAGGTATTAAAGATTCATATCGAATACGAAATTTTGGTCTGTACATGGAAACCATACAGGGTCAAAATAAAGGATGGGCTGGCACCGCTATAGATGTTAGTGGTTCTTATGGTTACGGAGTACAATTTAGTTTTGCTGCATCTAAAGTTCAATATGGAGTAAGATCAATTCAAGCGTTTGGACCTGGCCAAAGTACTACAGGAGGTGCTACGGGTCAAATTATGCACATTGGAGCATTGTATGATCAGGGAGATGGTTTAGATGTTCAAAGTAACACCCGCGATTGGTCTACCACTGGTGGATTAATACAGAGGGGAATACAAGTCGTCTGCAAGGGAAATTATGATGTAGCTATAACATCACACCCAACTAATACTTCGAATGCAATGAGGGATCTAAGTTATGTATCGGCTTTATCTCTGTATAATTTGCGTACTGGTACTAATGGTCAATCAGCTGGACATGGTATTTTTGCTACTGGCTCACAATGGAAACATTTTATTGGTGCATCCACGTTAATTGGAGATCCTTCAGATGGAAATAATAAAACACCTTCTTATACGTTAGATGTAAGGGGAGATATACGAGCAACAGGTAACATTACAGCATATTCTGATATTAGAGATAAAGAAAATATAGAAACCATTTCTGGGTCTCTTGGTATAATTAATGATATTAGAGGAGTTAAGTTTGATTGGAATGAAGATTATAAATTTGAACATAGAGATAGGAATAAAGGTTCTGACCGATATATAAAAGCGCTTGCATCAGGATCAGCACCTATGTTAGATCCAAACTTAGAGGGAAGACAAATTGGCGTCATCGCTCAGGAAATAGAGTCGGTACTACCAGAATTGGTGTTTGAGGATGATAGGGGACGTAAAAATGTATCATATTCAAACTTGACAGCGGTTTTGATAGAGGCTGTTAAGGAACAACAAGAACAAATCGAAGAATTGAAACAAGAAATAAAGGAGATAAAAGATGCCTGAAGAAACACCCGTCGTTAAATGTGATTGCCCAGAATGTTCGGATACTTGTAAAAGAGATTATCCATGCCAAAGAAATGGTTGTAATTGTGATAGTTGTTGTCATGCTTCTGAATCTGGTTATTACACCATAACAGATAAAATGAAAGAAAAGGCTGGCTAATGGCAAGAAGTAATGGAGATACTTTAGGATTAGGAGAAATGGGGTATGCAACCGGCGATAGCGCCAATACTACCACAACGGTAAGTATGAATGATACTTCAGGAGGAACATCTACAGTTTCATTTGATGATTTTGGAATTGATGGTTGTAGTGTCCCAGAAGCCAATGATGAAAATGCTTTACATCCAGAAGATACTGCTGAAGCTTATACTGCACATTTTACATCTCCAGGTTCACTTTTTTTATCTAAAATAGGAAATCAAACTCGTAATTTTACTTGGTCTATTTCCCCAGATGTCGGATCATTTTCATCAGCTGATGTAGGTGCGATATATACAGCACCATTAGTATCTTCAGATACAGCTGCAACTATATCATATAAATTTCATGATTCGTTTAATGATCACGCAACAGATTATAATACAAATAAATCAATAAGTATAACTATTACAGATACATATGGAGCAGGATGCTTTTCTTTAGATACTAAAATTTTGTTATCTGATGGAACGGAAAAAGAAATACAAGATTTAGATATGTCTGATAAGTTAATGGGGATGAAAATGCCAGGTATGCCAACAAGAGGAAAATCAGCTGATGATTGGCATACCTATGCAAGTTGGACTACAAGTTCTATTGATTTATTTGAAACTTGTGAAGTTGAAATAGAAAGTTTGTGGTTTGATTATTTTGAAAGTTATTATAAGATTACTACAGAAGAAGATAAAGTTTTAACTGTAACATATACACATCCTATTTTTATATTTAGGGATGGAACGTATAAATGGGTACACGTTGCAACTTTACAAGAAACAGATAAACTTGTAAATTATAAAAAAGAAGTAGTATCAATAACCAATATAGAGTTTAGAGATGAAGAACTTGAAACTTGTAATGTTGATGTTGAACCCGAAGACGTTTATTTTGCAGAAGGTATGTTAATGCACAATGAAGAAGGGCCAAAATAATGAGTTATGACATTTATTATTCTACAGGAGGTGGCTCACTTGTTATGGGAGGATCTGATGTATGGGTTAATTATTGGTTACAAAATATAGCACCAAAATTAAAACGACCATCTAAGTTATTAATTCATAGAGCACCAAATTCAATTGTAGAATTTGATTCACCAATTGAAGTTGTTTGGCAAAATGAACCTGAAGTATTTAAAAAAGTATTAGGAGAAGCTGAAAGAATTCATATTTTACATGGTTATTATCATCCTAAAAAAGAAATAATGGATAATTTGGATAAAATTTATTCTAATATCTTACACGTAACAGTAGAAAAATCTTTACGAGCAGGTGTTTATTTAGGATTAAAAAAGTTGAAACATTTTGCTGCAAATATATCTTATGAAAAAGAAATATTAAAAGCATCTAAAAATAATATATGGATTGGAGTAGATGATACAACATATCATAAAGATAATGATATAATTGATATTCCAAATTTTTATGAATTTAAGAGAAAAAAAGATGTGGTTATGAATGATAGAGTTGGATTTTTAGCTAGAATGGAAACAAGAAAAGCACCACACTTTATAAACGATATAGATTCTTGCATGCTTACAGATATAAGTGATGTTCAATGGTGGAGAGATAATTTAGAATTTCAATGGAATAAAACAAAAGTATTTCAATTTCAATATAAAAATTTACAAAAGTTTTTAGAAAGGGATGATTGGGGAATATCACATTCAGCTCACGTATATGAACCATTTGGCTATTCTATATTTGAAGCAATTGATTATGGTAAGTTACCAATATTAGCAGCTGATTGGTTATTTGGTAAGTTAGAGTATCCTTTTAGAGCAGCAAATAAACAAGAATTTGAAAATACACATTCTCAAATTTGTAAACTGAGTGAAAAAGAAAGACAGTATTGGTTATTAAAGTTAAGAGCTTATTTATCAAGATATGATAATAAAGATGAATGGATCAACAAATATTTGGAAATATACAATTCTTGATATTTATAATTGATAAACTATACATAGGAATGTTTAATGGCAACAGATGCAAATCAAGATTTATCGTTAGGAAAATTGAGAAGAGCGGTAGATGGAAATGACTCATATACAGCAGAATCTAAATTAGGAGAAGATGCTGGCGGCACTACTTCTGCAGATTCAGATGTAGGAATGTCCAATTTTTCTATTTCAGCAGTTAGTGCAACTCTTTCTGGAAGTAAACACCAAGATGAAGGTACAGCTGAAACCGTAACAATGGAATTTTCAGATGCAGGTTCAAGGTTTATTTCACGAATAGCTGGTCGTTCTGAGAACTTTACTTGGGCAAAAAACAACGCCGTTGGTTCAGGAACTTATACATTAGAATCTGGAGATTATACGGCGACGGGAACAGCAGGTGCTATTTCTAGCGTAGATACAGCAAATACAGAAGGTGATGGTGTTCGGGGAACATTCCATGCTGCACATACAGGAGATTGGCGAGTAGGAATTAGTGCTTCATTTCATGAAGATGGACAATCAGATGGATATAATGATCACGCAACAAGATATAATACTGCTATAAAGAAAAAAACTCAAGTAGAAGACGTATATGATAGTGTTGCTATAACTTGTTTTACACCTGATACTGAAATGCTTATGGCAGATGGAACATCTAAACAGATACAAGATGTACTTATTGGTGATGAGATTGTTGCTATGACATTACCAAACGATGTAGAAGATTTTAAAGATTATAGTGTTGATAGTATAGATGGATTAGAACAAACTACAGCAAAAGTTGTTAATATGTTCTTTGATTTTGCTGATGAGTATTATATTATTAATGGTGATATTAAAGTAACAGGAGAACATCCTATTTTTATTCAGGTTCCTGAAGGATTTTATGTAGATGTTGAAGATTCTTCTGAATTTTATTGTTGGGAATATGTTGTTAACTTGAAAGTTGGTCAAATTATGTATAATAAGAATTTGAATGAAGTTCCAATTGATGTTATTGAGAAAGTAGAAAAAGAAATAGAAATTGTAAATGTAGATGTTGATGGTCCAAATACATATTTTGCAGGTGGAGTATTGGTTCATAATAAAGGAGCAGCATCAGTATCAGATACAGGTGATGGAATAGGACACTCATTTACTGAAGACGGATAGGAGCAATAAATCCTTTAATTTGAGAAGAGTTTTTTATATTTATAATTGAGTAATAGCAGGTTTTAATGGATAATAGGTTAGCAATAATTGTTCCTTATCGAGATAGAAGAAAACAGTTAGATGTTTTCATTCCGCATATGGATTCCTTTTTTCAAAATAAAGGAATTGATTATCAGATAATAGTAGCAGAACAAAGAGATGATAGGCCTTTTAACAGAGGTAAATTATGTAACGCCGTGTTTGATTTAATTAAAGACGACTTTGATTATTTTTGCTTTCACGACGTAGACTTGTTGCCATTAACAGATGATTGTGATTATTCTTATGTAGATAAACCAACTCATGTAGCAGCTATCATTGACGATGTATATCTACCATATGAAGAGTTTATTGGTGGAGTATTCTTAATCAATAAAGAGCATTTCGAACAAATTAATGGATTTTCTGATGAATATTGGGGATGGGGATATGAAGATAATGATTTGTTAGAAAGAATGAGAAAAAATGATATTCCATTAAATACAGTTATAGATATTTCTTCTGTTTCAAAAAATCCAAGATATTCTTTTGATCAAGTACATTTACACAATAATTTTAAAACTAAGATATTAAATACTATTAAACTACATGGTGATATTTGTATAGAAGTACCAACATCGGATTCTATAGATAATTTAACTAATGGTAGTTTTTCTTTTTCTATTTGGGCAAAACCAACAATAGAAGATTATGAACAATTTATATTATCAAGACCACCAATTGGGTTAGGAATGTTATATACAGTAGAAGGTGAATTTAAATTTTTATTGTGGGATGAGAATGATGAAGCTCATGTTATAAAAGATTATAGAATACCAAATGAATGGTATCATTTATGTATGACATATGATACTAAAACTAAAATGTTTAGTGCATATATTAATGGTTCTTTAATAAAAACGATTAAAGTTGAATCATTAAAAAACTTTAGTGGAGAGTGGTTTTATATTGGAGCAGATTCTTCTAATGAAAATAATTTTAGAGGAAGTGTTAGTGAAGCAACATTATGGAATGTTTGTTTAGATGAAAACGAAACTAAAAAATTATATTTTGAACAAGTAACTAATTTGATACATAGTCCAATAATGTGGCATAAGTTTGATAAGTGTTACGGAAGTTATATATTAGGTACAGAAGTTAATAGTGGAAATTTTCAAAAAATAAAAGTATATATTATGCTAGATGAATCTACTTATGAAAATAACGGAACAGTTAAAAGTTTTTCTAAGGAAATAAAACCTCTTCAATCGAAAGCTACAATAAATCCTATATTAGAAAAGATAATATTGGGTACTACTATAAAGATACCTAATAGAAGATATGGAATTTATAAAACTTTAGTTAATGATAAAACATGGAAAAGAGGAAGACAGGTTACAGATAAAGATTATGTTCATAGTAGAGTAAGACATTATAAGTCTACTGATGGAAAGGATATTGTAACTAAATTAAAATCATATGATCCAGATATTTTAGAAAATTCAGATATATTTTTTGATGAAGTTAGAGAAGGATCAGTGATTAATGTTGGTTTAAATAAATTAGATTATAAAGTTAGAAACAGACAAGAATTTGAAGATATCCACGAATGGATAGAAATAATAACATAGGAGTTGATATGATAAGTATTTTTAACGATGAAAAGAAAGTAATTGAGTTAGAAAGAATAGCGGATTGGTTACATTCTGCAACTTCAACTATGAAATTTAATAAAAGTATGTCTCAATTTGTTATTTGGACAAATTTATTAAAATTAATGTTTACTAATGAAGTAGATAAGGAGAATACAAATGGCTAAAACATTAGAAGAAAGAGGAGTAGATGCTTTAGAAAAGATATCTGAATCCTTACAAACTATAGAAGATGCCGTATTGGAGTTTGATGTTCCAGCATGGAGCGAAAGATTAGAATGGTATATGAATGAATACTATGCTATTTTAAAAGCTAAAGTTGTTGGAAATCCAAATAGACCATCTCGTGATAGAGATGTAAATGAGTCATAATATAGGTCCACTCGGATTAAGGTCACTTAATCCTAAGTTAGCAATAATAGTACCTTATAGAGATAGAAAGAAGCAGCTTGATAAATTTATAAAGCACATGACGAACTTCTTTCTAGATACGGATGTAAAGTATCATATATTTGTAATAGAACAAGAAGATGATAAACCATTTAATCAAGGAAAGTTATTAAATGTTGGGTTTTCTTTAGCAGAACACGATTTTAATTATTTTTGTTTCCATGATGTAGATTTACTTCCCGAAAAGGATTGTGATTATTCGTATCCTGATGATAAACCATTACACTTAGGTGGGTTTACAAGTGAATATGATTACGAATTACAGTTTCAAGACTATTTTGGTGGAGTAACTTTGTTTAGAAAAGAAGATTATGAAGCAGCAAATGGTAGGTCAAATAACTATTGGGGGTGGGGATTTGAAGATGATGATTTATTGTTTAGATGTAAACAAGCAGGACTTCCAATTGACACAAAGTTTTTTGGTGTAGCTAAAACAAACTGTTATTCTTATCTTGAGTTTGATGGATATGATGATTTTGTTGAAATAAAAGTTACAGATGAACTAAAAGAATTAACAAAAGATAGTTTCTCAGTAACAGTTTCTATACATCCAGAATTACAACACCAAGTAGAAGATATTCCATACGATGAACATTTTGCTTTTTCTATACCTGGCTATCATTGTGGTTTATCTTATACAAGTCATAGAAGATATAAAGCAGATATATTTGATTCTAATATAAAATCACAAGCAGTTCTTACAGATATAGAAACAGAATATTTTAATCATTTAACTATGGTTTATAATAAGGAAATAGATAGATTTTTATTTTATCAAAATGGAAAATTAGTAGATTCTACAAGAATTGAAAAATTATATGATTATACTAAAGAAGAGTATTTATATTTAGGATGTGCTAATCCAGCAAATAAAGAATATTCATATAACTTTAAAGGTAAGATAGTAGAAGTTGCTATTTGGAATAACGCATTGGATGAGGGAGATGTGAGTTCTTTATATAAAAATAATTTTGTAAGAAGTTTGACTACAAACTTTTTTGATTATAGAAGTTCGGAAAGCTTAGTTTTATATTATGATTTTAAACATATAGTTGGAAATCAAGTTTTTGATAATAGTGGATGGTATAATAATGGTGTTATACATGGAGCAACTAACGGTAGTAAAATAGGCAAGAGAGGAAGATGGTTAACTGTACCTCATAGAAGATATGGTAGATATACTTCACAACAACATTCAAAATCAGCATGGGCAGCAGAAGGTTTACATTGGTTATATTCAGAAACAAGAGATAATCAAACAAGATTTTTTAATAAAGTTAAAACAGGTTATGAAGATTGGCATATTGATGGATTAAATACTTTAAAATATTCATTAAATTCAAGAGAAGAGTTATCAGATAAAGCAACTATATTTAAAGTGGAATTATAATGGAAAAAATAAATAATATGAATGTTTTAATAACAGGAGGAGCGGGGTTTATAGGATCTACTTTTATTAAAAAATTACATAAATATCCTACTTTTGAAAAAGCTGGTAATTTTATATCTTTGGATAACTATTCTACAGGTACAAAAGATAATCATCTTAGACTAGATTTATTTCCGGAAATAAATAGAGATGATAAAAATAAAAAAATGACGGGTATAGAAGAAAAATATGTATCAGGAGATATTGGAAATCCACACCGTGATCCTGATGAATATAGGGAACTTGCTGGTGGTTGGGTACATTCTAGGAGAACAGGGGCAATATTTGATAATTTAATTGATTGTAATTTAACACAAGGAGATGAAAAGGAATATGGAACACACCAAAGACTTGGTAATCCAGATTTAATAGTACATTTTGCTGATGTTCCAAGAATAACAGATACTACAAAACCATTTACAGAATATCAAAATAAAGATTATCCATCAGATTTATTTGATACTAATGTTGTTGGAACTAAAAATATACTTGAATTTGCAAGACATGGACAGCAACCTGAAGATCGTGAAAAGAGAAAATCTTGGGGTTGGAAAAATATAGATTATTCACAAGTGTTTTATATTGGTTCTACTCCAGACAAAACTTTTTATCAGAATGATCACACATTTACTAAATGGCAAGGAGAAGAATTGTGCAAATTTTATTATAAAACATTTGGTATGAATATTGGAATTTTTAAATTTGGAAAAGTTTTTGGTGATGAACATAAAATTCAAAAAGATAATAATTTTTATATAGGTGGTAAAGCAAGTGTTTATGATGTGGGATCAGGAGTTTATAATGATAAAGATAGAATACACGTTGATGATGTTTGTATGCAATTATTATCAATGATAGGTAAAGATCTTGGTGGAAAAACTTATCATTTAAGTGCTAATTTGGATTGGATGGATGAGTACTTATAATAAATCAGATATATTAAATTTTAAAAAACACTTTGATATAAAAACACAATCTCTTTTAACAAAAAATTTTAATGTAATACCTTATCATGAAAAAGTATTAACACCACTTATACAATCTTCAAAAAAGAACACAATTTTAAATTTAGGAGAATTTTTTGAAAATCAAATTTTTGATACAGCAAATTTGGTTAATCTTCATAAATTTTTAGAAAAAATAGGTTCATTAAATAATATTATATTGCTTAGTGAAGATTGTAATTTTGAAAAATTATATGAAGAGTGGTGTGAAAAAAGGAAAATTAAAAATAGAGTTAATGTTATTGGGTATCCATTTCTTTTTTATGAAAGAGCTAAAGAGTATCTTATATATTTTAAAGAGAATTACAAAATATTGAGATATGAAGATAGAGATGAGTTACCAACTAAAAAGTTTATGTGTTTAATGGGCAGAACAATGGAAGATAGAAATTCTCTTTATTATTTTTTTAAAAAAAGAGATTTATTTGATAATAATTATATCAGTTATCTTGGTAGACGGATGATATTACCTGATAGTGGTGATATTAGTTTAATAGGTATAGGAAATTCCACAGCAGAAACAGATAATTTAGGATTCTATTTTAAGGATTCTTATTTTTCAGTAATCCCAGAAACAGAACTTTGGTATGCTAGTCCACATTCATTATTTTTTACAGAAAAAACAACTAAAGTATTATATCATGGTCATCCTTTTATTATTTTGAGTTCTGTGGGAGCATTAAAACAATTAAGAGAGTGGGGATTTGAAACTTTTCCTGAATTATTTGATGAAAGTTATGATGAGATAGAGAAACCATTTGATAGAATAGAGTTTATTAAAAAAGAAATTGTGAAATTAATAACTATGGATGAAAAAAAATTATTAAAATTATGTAAAAGTGTTGAAGATAAATGTATTCATAATAAAGAAGTTTTATTTAGTTTAAAAGTAATAGAAGCAAAAGTGTATAAAAAATTATCGAGTATGTGTATATGAAAAGGAAAGGAGCAACAAAAAAATGGAAGAAAAAGAAAAAACTTCATGGAGAAATGTATGTAAATGCATATGATACTGGAATTGAATATTATAGTTCTAATATAGGAAAAGAATTGAAATATTTAAAAGATGAATGGAATATGCCATATTTGGGAGTGATATGGGGATATGCAAAATCATTTACAGAAGAAACTTGGGATTGGTTAATAGAAAATACTTTTATATTTCCAGATGTAACAAGATTAAAGAAAGATATATCAGATAGTTTACATCCAGAACTTTTTAATTTTTCATATGAAGTGATAAAAAAATTAAATAAACATTTTATTACGATTGTTGAAGATACTGAAGGTCATTGTATACAATGTAAAGTACATGAAAAAGTACATAAAATTTGTGAAAAAACAGAAGTTCCTGTAGAAAAAATATTAATAATTACTAATGATATTAATGCTAAATCTGAATATGATAATTGGTTTGAAAAAATAAAAAAATATGAAACAAAACTTAATATTGTAAGTTATCCTTGTTATGTAAATAGATTGTCAGCGGATTTTTATGAAAAAATGGCAAGAAGTTTATATAATGAACATTCAAGTACTAGATTTGGTCGTACTACACTTGAATCGGGTAAATATATTCCTGTTATTGATTTTCAAAAACACATTTATAAACCGAAACGTAGATTAAAACCAAATAAGAAATTTATATGTCTTATGGGAAGAGGTACAAATGAAAGAAGTTTTTTTTGGAAATATTTTCAAAATGGTGTTAATGTTGATATTTTAAATACAATGGTTGAACTAATTAAATCCAGAAAATTATCTACAAAATGGGGGAAAGTTGTTGATTCAAAAACAAATTATTTTTCTGAGGATGCTTTTAACTATGCAGTTCATAAAACAAAACATAAGAAAGAGAACAAAGAAATAGCAAATTTATTACAAGAAAGTGGTCATATATCTTATGTTGCAGAAGATGTAATTTTAGAAAATAGTTATCATGATATAGTTACTGGAAATTCCTTAACGCCCAGAGAAAATATTTTGCATGGTAGGTCAGGACCATTAACAGATAAGTTAGAATACTATTATGAAGATTCTTATTTTTCTATAGTACCAGAATGTTTAAGTGGAACAATGTTATCAGAAAAGTGGGTAAAACCTATATATCATGGACACCCATTTATGATTTTATCGCCACTTGGGTGTGGAATATTAAAGAAGATGAGAGAGTGGGGATTTGAAACTTTTCCAGAAATGTTTGATGAATCATATGATGAAATGGATAGTAGTTTAGATAGAGTGTCTCATATAGAAAATGAAATTTTAAGATTGTGTAAAATGGATATGAAAGAATTACAAAAGTTGCGTGATTCTGTATATGAAAAACTTGTCCATAATCAGAAAACTTTATTTAATATGAAATTAACACAAAAACCCTTTACGGATATATTAAAATGAAAGAACATTACTTAGGAGTATGTATTCCTTATAGAGATAACGGAGATGGTGTAAGAAAAAAACATTTAGATACATTAGTTCCTTATCTTACTAAGTTTCTTGACGAAAGGAATATAAAACATAAAATGTTTATTGGTCATCAAGTAGATGATAAGTTATTTAATCGTAGTGGTACAAAGAATGCCGCATTTTTAGCAGCCAAAGAAGAGGGTTGTGATTATATAGCAATGCACGATGTTGATATGTTACCTGAAGATGGTGCAGATTATAGTTATCCTGAAGATAATCCAATTCATATAGCAACTTATCTTTCACAATGGGATTATAATCTTAGAGATGTAGAATATTTTGGTGGTGTGGTGTTGTTTACTATAGAACAATTTGAGGCAGTTAACGGATATCATACCAATTATTGGGGTTGGGGAATGGAAGACGATGATTTATTTTGGAGATGCCATTTAAAAGGAATGACAAATGATAGATATTTAGAAGGACCAGGTGAAACAAATATTTGTACACTAAATGGTGAATCAGATTTTATACAAATACCTTCTTCTAGAACGCTTCATAGTATTGGTAGTAGAAGTCATGAAATTGAGTTATTAGTAAGACCACATCAATTTGCTGAAAAACAATATTTGATAGGAGATGAAAATAAAAAATATATTGAATATCCTATTTTTATTAGATATGGTTGGGATTATAGTATAAGTTATAATAATTCAAAAGCTATATCAAGTATGATTTGGACTTGGAAAAATGATTTATTATATAATTGGGCTAAAAGATATCCGAATGAATGGACATTAGTTAATGTAAAAGTTGATGATGTTAAAAGAGAAATTAGATTGTTAATTAATGGAGAAGAAACAGATGCACGACATGGAACAGGAACAGAATCACCATTAGTATATAATATGCCACTTAAAAGATATGGTGGGTCTCCGATTTATCTTGGTAAAGCAAATAGTAATAATGCAAAACAACAAAATTTTATGGGAGATATAGCACATATTAAAATAAAAAATAATAGAGATAAAGTAGTTTTACATTATGACTTTGATGAAGTTATAGATAATATAGTTATTGATAAGAGTGGTAATGATAATAATGGAATTATGAATGGTTGTAAGATAAAAAAGGAAGTTGTTGATAAAATACCATTTACAGTTGTACCACATAGAAGGTTTAGTAAATTTGAATGTTTATTTCATGAAGATGAAGGTATTGTTAAAGGAAATTTTGTGAGTGATACTACACCTAGAAATGAAAGAATATATAAGTTAAAGATGCAACAGAAAAAAATAGATATAGATACAGATGAGTATGGAGTAAAAAATATGGAATATGAATTAGTTAGTATAGAAGATTGTTATAATTATCATAAAATGGTTAATGTAAAGTTCTAATGAGTAATTACGAACATGAAAGAATAAAGAAAGTTTTACCTCAAATAGAGGCAAAGACTTCACCAACATTTTGTCTTGCTAAATGGCACCATGTTACTATCTATCTACATTTAGGTGAAACTCATAGTTGTTATCACCCACAACCACACGCAATTTCTTTAGAAGAGTTAAAAAACAATCCTTCAGCATTACATAATACAAGTATGAAGAAGTTTGAAAGAAAGCAGATGTTAGAGGGTAAGAAACCTGAAGGATGTACTTATTGTTGGAATGTAGAAGCATTAGGTGAAGATTATATAAGTGATAGGAAACAAAGAACTCTTTCTATATATGAGGGAGATAAGAGTAGATTAGATGATATTATAAATAATCCCTGGGATATGAATGTTAATCCTGAATATATCGAACTTTCTTTTGGTAATCAATGTAATTTTAAATGTGGTTATTGTCATCCAAGATATAGTTCAAGATTTTATGATGAAATTAAAGAATATGGTTCTTATTACAAAAATTATACAGGCAAATATGATGTTGAGTGGTTTGAAGATAGGTTATATAAAAATGATGAAGATAATCCATATGTAAAGGCTTGGTGGAAATGGTGGCCAGAAGTTTCTAAGACATTAAATATATTGAGAATTACAGGTGGTGAACCAACAATTCATGGTAGTACTTATAGATTATTAGATGAGATTAATAAAAACCCTATGCCAAATCTTGAATTGAATATAAATTCTAATCTTGGTGCAAATCCAAAACTTTTTGATAAATTTGTAGAGAAGTTAAAACCAATTATAGAAGAAAAGAAAGTTAGAGAGTTCAAGTTATTTACTTCTATAGATAGCTGGGATAAACCTAAAGCTGAATATATGAGGTATGGTTTAGATTTAGATTTATTTGAAAGAAATTTTAATAAGTATTTAACTGAAATTGATAATTCAAAATTATCTTTAATGATAACATTTAATAACTTATGTGTTTCTAACTTTGATTCTTTATTAGAACAAATATTAGTGTGGAGAGAAAAATATAATACTAAAGCAGCTAGAGAAAAAGGAAATGTTAATCAACCTATACCTTTACAGAGAATTCAAATAGATACACCATATTTAAAAGAACCGCCACATTATGATATGAATATTTTACCTAAAGAAGAGTTTACACATTATATGGATGATCATTTAAAGTTTATGATTGACAATCAAGATGATGAGGACAATACAAAATTTAGAACTATAGAAGTTGAAAAATTTAGAAGGGTTGTAGATTATTTTAAAAGTTCAGAGATAGAACATAGACCATATCCAACCGTTGAGGAATATATTAAGAAAGGAAGAAGTGATTTTTATAATTTTTTTAAGGAACACGATAATAGAAGGGGAACAAATTTTTTAAAATCTTTTCCCGAATACACAGAGTTTTTTAATTCTTGCAAGAGTGAAATAATTAATACTGCTAGAAGTTCTAGGTTAGCTGAAAAAAGAATGAGATTATTAGAGAGAAGGAGAAAAAATGATAAAACGAATTAAACGATTGATTACTAAAATAAAATTAGAAATAAGATATCGTAAAAAAATTAAAGAACTTAAAAAAAGAGATCCTTTTATATACAAATAAATGAGTATTAGAGAAAAATATAAAAAGTTAAAAGGATCTAAGGTTTTTTGTATGATGCCCTGGATACATACACACGTGTGGCCAAGTGGTAAAGCATTTCCTTGTTGTATGTCGGATAGTACAGTTGAATATGGTAATTTAAATGATAATAGTTTAGCAGAGATTTGGAATGATGAAAAGTATAAACAACTTCGTTTAAATATGTTAAATGAAAAAGAAAGTTTAGAATGTAATAGATGTTATGAAATGGAGAAATCCAATGTGTGGACTTTACGAAAAATGGTAAATCAGACATATGATAAGCATTGGGATAGAGTAGAGACAACACAAGATGATGGTACGGTAGAAGAAGTAAATATGGGATATATGGATATTAGAGTTTCTAATATATGTAATTTCAGATGTAGAACTTGTGGTCCAGAGTTGAGTAGTGCTTGGCATGAAGATCATATTAAACTTTATGGGGAAAAACCACAATGGCCTAAGATAATGAATATAGCAAATAATGAAAGGTTTTGGAAAGATTTACAACCATTATTATTTACGGTAGAGGAAGCGTGTTGGGCAGGCGGAGAACCAATTATTACAGAAGAACATTATAAGATATTAGACTTTTGGATTGAAAATAACATGAAAGATGTTAGATTAAGATATACAACAAATTTTAGTAATCTTTATTTTAAGAAAAAAAGTATATTAGAGTATTGGAATTCTTTTAATGATGTTAGAATAGCTGCAAGTATTGATGCTATGGGTAAAAGAGGTGAGTTGATTAGGGCAGGAATGGAATGGAATGTTATAGAAGACAATCGTAGACAAATGGTAAAAGAATGTCCTGATGTATATTTTGAAATAACACCTACAGTTAGTATTATGAATGTGTATCATCTACCAGACTTTCATAAGGATTGGGTAGATAAAGAACTTTTAGAACCAAATAATATAAGAGTAAATATATTAACACATCCAGAAGATTATAGAATACAAATTATACCAAAAGAAGAAAGAAAGAAATTTATAGACAAGTATAATGAACATATAAAATGGATTGATGATAATTTTGGTGAAGGTGTTGCTAAAAATGGATTTATGTCTATATTAGATTTTTTAGAACAAGGTAATTATGAAGATAGTATATCTAATTTTATTAATAGAAATAAAGCATTAGATAAAACAAGAGAAGAATCTTTATTTGATGTTTGTACTGAATTAAAGTTTTTAAAAGATTATGAATAGAGAATTTATATTTTATAAGAATAAACACAAGGATAAAACTGCTATTTTATTTGCAAGTGGTCCAACCTTAGAATTATATAACTTTGATTCTTCTAAGGATTGGGTTAGAGTAGGGGTTAATTCTGTAATTTATAAAGAAGATTTAAAATTAGATTATTTTTTTGGTGGACAAAATGTAAGGAGAGAAAGTTGGAATCATCCACATCATGATTTAGAAATTAAATCACCAATATTTAATCAGTTGGATAAAAGAAAAGATGAAATGGAAATTTTTCTATTAAATAAAATAGTGTATGATATACAAAATAAACCAACGTGGGTAGATAAAGCTAATGATGAACTTTTTACAAATGAAGAAATTCAAATGTTAGGTGCAATTTCTTTCGAATGTCATACGGAAAGAGGAGTATCAGCATTTCAAATTGATATAAATACTAATCCATTATATGATAGAAGAATTGTTTTTCCTGCATTACAATTTTTACTTTATACAGGAGTTAAAGAAATATATTTGGTTGGATGTGATTGTGGATATGGTGCTTCTTATTTAGAACCAAATAAACGATGGGATCATGATATAAAAAATAAAACAGAAGGAACTATTTCATTTTGGAAAGAATTTAAAGAGTTTGTTGATATAAATTTTAAAGATGTAAAAATAATATCTATTAATCCAAAGGGATTAAAAGGAATGTTTGAGGATGTTTATGAATAAGTTAGTTACATTTGGAGATAGTTTTGTGGAACAATCTGTTCATATAGAACCATTGACCTGGTTAGATTATGTTTGTCAAGAAAATGATTTAATACTTGATTCACGAGGTGTAGGTGGTATTGGTCCTTGGAGCACAATAATGAATTTTTTAGATTATGATAAAGATTTTGATATTTGTTTCTTTGCTTGGTCCACCTTACACAGAGAAATGGATATAAAAAAAGATTCGAATGATTATATTTTTTTAAAAGGAATTGCTTTATTACAATGGTTTGATAGATTTTTACAAAAAAATTATTCAGATAAAAAAATTATTCATTTATATTCTTTTAAAGAATCAGATTATATTTCAGATGACGGATCGGGCCATGAAGTGAATATTTTAAACAAGAACAATATACATTTTGATTTTTATCCTCATATATTTGAACAAGGAATAAATATAAAACCAGAACTTTTAGAATTTTCGAAGTTATTAGATTTTAATTTTACAAAAGATATTAGATCATTACATATGGCACCTCAAGTTCATGAATCATTTGCTAAACAACTTAATAAAGTATTAAAAGACGAATCATTAAATAATGGTGATATGGTGGAGTTCAATCTTGAATATTAAATCTAAAACATTTTGTCCTTTTCCTTTTATGAACCTCAATAATAATACTGATGGTTCTATGAAGATATGTTGTGCTCAAAATGAAAACTTACATTTAAAGAAAGATGATGGTTCTACATTCAATGTAGCAACTGATGATATAGATGAAGTTTGGAATTCAAAGCACATGAGAGATATCAGAAAGAAACTTTTGAATGGAGAGCAAATACAAGAATGCAACGTGTGTTGGAATGTAGAAAATTTAGAAAAAACATATGGTGGTCATGAAGCACCAACAAGTACAAGATTAGATAGTATTAAAAGTTATATGGAAGAAGATGGTATCTATTCGCATATGAAAGAGGTGATAGAAAATAATATTAAGATGATGGATGATGATGGATTTATTAAAGATACACTTAATAGTTTAGAACTTAGATTAGGAAATCATTGTAATTTAAAGTGTACAATGTGTTGGGGATATAGTAGTAGTAGAATTAACGCTGAACGATTAGACATAGTAAAAAAGTATGGATCAAAAATGCCAGTATGGTTATATGATATGTGGTATCCAGCCGAGTATAACATATCCAAAATCAATATGATGTGGCATGAAAATCCGAAGTTTTTAGACAACTTTAAAAAAGTAGCACCTACATTAAAAAGATTATATGTAACAGGCGGAGAACCAAGTATAATAAAAGCAAATGATGATATGATAAATCATTTAATTGAAATAGGTAATAAAGAATGTCATGTATCATTCACTACTAATCTTACGACTTGGAATATAAATTTATATGAGAAACTATCTTTCTTTGATAAGAGTGAAGTTCAGGTTAGTATTGATGGTTATAAAGAATCACAAGAGTATATAAGATATGGTTCAGCTTGGGAAGATATAGAAACAAATTTTAAAAGGTTGGTAGAATTACCAGATAAAGTAAGAATTCAGATATATAATGTATTTCAGATTTATAATATGTTTGAAACATATAAATTAATGAAATGGTTAGACTCTTTGAGTTTAAAAAGGCATGTATCTTTTTGGCCTATATTAATAGATCAACCATTACATTTAAGATCAAATATAATTCCCTGGTCTTTAAGAGATAAAGCTATGGAATTATATAGAGAATTTTATGATTATTCAACATATGATAATAAATACTTAGACTTACATGGTGCAGCTAATAGAATTATTTCTTATTTAGAAAGTGATTGGGAAGCGCACGGTAGTTATGGAAAATATTGTCAAGGTGTAGAACAAACAGAAGTAAATCAAAGATATATGTTTTATCAATATACAAATTTTATGGATAGGTGTAGAGATACAGATTTTTTTAAAACTTTTATTCAATTTGAAGAATTGAGAGAAGAATATGAAAACAGTCTTGATAAAAAAATAGTAACACCTAATTGGTGGATAGATGACTGAGTTATTAAAAATATTACCAGGTGAAAATAAGTATATAAATGTAACTTGGCAAGTAAATGATTGGTGTAATTTTAGATGTTCTTATTGTAATGAGGGTAATTGGGGTGGTAACAATTTAAATAAAGATACAGATAAGTACATAGAGTTTTTAGATTCTTTGATATCAAAATATCAATCATTTGGTTATGAGTCTTTTAAATTCTTTTTTTCGGGAGGAGAACCAACATATTGGAAATCATTAATACCAATAGCAAAATTTTTACATAAAAAATGTGATAAACCATTATTAGCTATAAATACAAATTTAAGCAATCCTTTGAGTTGGTGGTTAGATAATTATTATTACTTTCAAGATGTTGTAGCTAGTTATCATATTGAATATATTAAATACAATAAGTATATTAAGAATGCTAAGTTTTTACAAGATAGAGTAAATTATTTAGCATTGAGAATTATGATGGAAGAAAGTAGGTTTCAAGAGTGTATTGATATTGGTAGAAAGATGTATAGCGACATGGATAATTGTGTTGTAGAATGGGTCCCACTACTTAAAGATTTATCAGTAGATGCAGAAATGTGGGATTATGACGAAGAATGGAAAAATGATTTTTTCAAAAAGACGGATGGTTATATGAGAAAATGGGGAAAAGTAAATGAAAGACGAAAGTTTAAACCTGCTTATAGTTTAGAGGTTTGGAGTGATGGTAAAATTAGACCTGTAAACTCTAATAGATTATCAGCAGAGAAGTTAACTAACTTTCAAGGATGGACTTGTTTTTTAAATGATGCTATTTTTATAAATACAAGGGGTGATGTTAGCGCTGGTAGTTGTGGTGTTAGTGATATATTTACTAATATAAACACATGGAAACAAGAAGATTTAGAAAATTTAGGAAATCCTGTTATTTGTCCAAAGAATCATTGTACTTGTGGTACAGATGTAATAATACCAAAAATAAATCCAAAAGTTTATAAAGATGTAGGAGATTATAAGATTATTAAAAAGGAAAATATAAATGCAACCTAAGATAGCAGTTTGTATGTTGCCAGCTTGGTCTTTAGAGACACCACCACTTAGTCTTGGTTTGTTAGCTGGTGCTTTAAAAACAAGAGATAGGGTTGCGAAACAATTTCATATTAACTTACTATCTGCTGAATATGTAGATGAAGAAGCTAGAGAAGAATTATGGGCACCTACGGGTCACTTCTTTTGGACTAATGACCATTCATTCAATGATAAAATTCTTCCTACTTATAAAGAATATTGGGATAGTTTGATAGATGAACTTAAAGATTATGATATAGTTACTTTTACAACATATTTTTCTAATATAGTTGTTACTGATTATTTTGCTGAAAGATTATATAAGGCTAATCCAAAACTTCATATTTTTTATGGTGGACCATATTGTTGGAATGCACCTAAAGGTGGACTTTGTATATCATCACCCGATGGTGAACCCGATAGGTATTGGATAAAATTATCATGTGATAATGAAGGAGAAATTGTTATTAATGATTTGGTAGATTGTTATGAGAAAGGTATTAGTTATGAAACTGTACAAGGAATATGGACATTTGGTTCAACTTCTAAAGATAGACATAAATTTACAGGTATGAGAATACCACAAAAAGAGTTAGATATAATACCAACGCCTATTTGGGATGGTGTAGATTTGGAAATTTACGCTAAACATCACTATTCAGGACATGCACATTTACCATTACAAGGTTCAAGAGGTTGTACCTATAAATGCACATTTTGTTCAGAGACAAGAATTTTTAGATTTAAGAAAGGTAGAAAGATTAAAGAAGAAATTTTAGAACAAACAAGAAAATATGGAATTACTCATTTTTCATTTGTTGATTCTCTTATTAATGGTTCAATGCCACAATTTAAAATATTAGTAAATGAATTAGCAGAAGAGGTTGTAAAAGATCCAAAATTGAAAGAATTAAGTCTTGGTGGATATGCTAGAACTCATAAAGAAATGGATAGTAAATTGATGAGAAAGGCTGCTAAAGCAGGATTTAAATGGTTATCTATTGGAGTGGAAAGTGGAACACCTAAAGTACTTGAATTGATAGAAAAACAACAAACGAGAGAAGGAATTGAACAATTGTGGAAAGCTTGTTGGAGACATGGAATACGTATGGATGCTAATTGGATTTCTGGCTATCCAAAAGAAAATCATATTGATTGGATAATGAGTTTACATTTTTTATATAAGAATAAACATTATATACCCGTAGTAGCAGCAAATCAGTTTCCTGCAGGAGTAACTCCAGGTACAGCACTTGATCAATATAGAGACGTATTTAATATTTCACCATTAGGAAATATATTTTATGATTGGGTTAGTAATGATGTAAAAAATACTTATGTTAATAGATTTTTAAGAGTGAAGTTATGTCATATGTTTTTAGAAATATGGAAAATTTACTATTCGGGATTTTGGACTGTAAGAGAGAATATTAAACACATAAAATTTAAAGATCCTAAATCAATGTTTAATAAAGAACAGTATCAAGAATGGGATCAAAGAGCAAATGGAACATTTTGGCAACAGAGACATAATTGGCATGGAAATAGAGAACAATTTAAGATTAGAAACTTAAATTATAATGTACCATATTTAGAATTTGCTAATAAAGCTGATACAGGAGAATACGATGCTTCAGTTAGTATTGAAGATACTATAAAAATACAAACAAGAAACGAAATAAGAGTTTGGTGTTGGCTAATGTATCAGATAGCCGGACCATTTGATATTGAAGTGGAGTTTGATGAAGATTATAGTGAACGAAATATAGATGGTGCTAGAATGATTAGTAAATTTAAATTTCAATCAGAAATGGATGGTAGTTATAGATTATCAATAGATAATAAATTGACAATAGATAAAAGAGCAAAAAGAACTATTCATATACAATTACCTATAGAATTAAAACATAGTGATAAAGAAATGTGGAAAAAAAGAAAAAAACAAATAGCGAGAAGATTTCATGAAGATGAAGAACCTTTACATATAGGTGATCATTTAAAAATTAATAAGGATGGTACTATGGTAACTTTTTATGATATTAGTTTTCATGATAAGTATCACGATGTTGGAAATATGAATGATAAGTATGAAGACGAAGATTATTTTCGGAAAAAATATGGAGTACCAAATTATCTTGATGCATTAGATATAGAAAAATATAAACTTAATTTAAAAAGAACTTTTATGACAGGAAAACATTAATGGAAGATTTAAAATATTTTTGTTCACATCTTTTCACTTCTTTAAGTTTTGATCAAAGAGGTCGAGTTAGGGTATGTTGTAATAATTATGAAATACCAAAAGATGAGAATGGGAAACCAATATTAGTTACAGACGAAGATTTTAGTATGAAAAAAGCTTTTGCGAGTGATGTTCATATGAGAATTAGAAAAAATATATTAGCAAATAAACAAGATCCTGGTTGTATTAGATGTTGGCAAACAGAAGATAATGGAGCAGAGAGTTATAGAACTATTTGGAATAATACTTTAGCAAGTGGGTTTTATAAAGATATAATGCTAGAGTCTGTAAATTCAGATGGTTACATTGATGATCCATATGTTACTTTTTTAGATTTTACTCTTGGTAATAAGTGTAATTTAATATGTAGAATGTGTAATGTAGATAATTCACATATATGGGAAAAAGAATCTAAATTACTTTATCCAAATCAAGAATTAAATATACCTGAATCTACCGTATCTGTAAATGAAGATTTTTTAAGTGATGAATTTTTTGCAACTAATTTAACGCATTTAAAGCAAGTTAATTTTCTTGGTGGTGAACCATTAATTATACAAGAACATATTGATTTTTTGAAACAATGTATTAAATTTGATATAAGTCAAAATATAGTATTATTTTATACAACAAATTTAACAACAGTAAAAGATGAGTTATTTGATTTGTGGGAAGAATTTAGACACATTTATCTTGGTGTGAGTATAGATGGTTATAAAGAAGTAGATGATTATATTAGATACCCATCTAAGTGGGCAAAGTTAGAAAAGAATATAAAGAAAGTTTCTAAATGGAAAAAAGATCTTAGTATGGACTTACAGATTCACGCAACATTCCAAGCATTGAATGTTCTAAACTATGATAAGTTATTAGAATGGGTATATTCATTAGGTGATTTAGGTTTTTGGAGAATACCATTTGCTAATTGGGTAACATATCCTTCTTGGTATGATTGCAGAATATTACCTGATGATTTAAAAGATATTGCTGTAGAGAGAGTAAATAAATTTCTTGATAGTAAAAAAGATGTTAAGTGGGATGTAGGTGAAGAACAATGGTTAGGTATTTTGAAAAGTAATTTAGTAACTTTAAAAGATGAGTTACCTGAAACAGAACAATATGATGCTATTGCTAGATTTAAAATTTATACAAAAAAATTGGATATGAATAGAAAACAACATATAAGTAATTATATTCCTGAATTAGAGTATTTTGTTTATGAGTCTTAATATATATTTTGGTTGGGATTATTATAACTATTCTCAAAAATCTGAAGTTAAAAATATAATTGAAAAAAAGTTTACAGATTGTAGACCAAAAAATGTTTGGCCAAATGATGCAGATACGTTGCCATTATTTGATGACAGTTATGATATTCCAAATGGTTGGCATAACTTATATTCTGTAATACGATATTTTTATAATCAAAATTATGAAATTCATGACAGAGATACAAGTGATTTAATAAAAGAAGATATACCCTTTATTTATGTAATTGGAACAAAATCTGGACCATTTACTTGGTCAGAAGATAGAGCTAAATTATTTCTTAATATAAAACAACACACTAAAGATTATATTAAAAAAGGTAAAGTATTATTGGTTGTTGATATGTCTGATGAAGGATTTCCAATGGAATCTACAGAAGAAATGACAGTTTCAGAAGTAGGTTATTATGAACATATAGGAGAAGAAGTTTATAAAAAAGCATTACAAGAAGATTTTCCATTAGAAAATATAGTTTATTTAACTTCAAATTATAAAATTGCTAAAAAGTATAAATCAATTAAACAAATGGTGTTACCCTGGACAGAACTTATTATGAAAAATAGTTCCCCAAACCCAATTCCAAAATTAAATCAATATCATTTAAGTACTATAGATACATGGAATGGTTATGGAACTGATATTGCAGATTTGGGAGACATAACTTTAGATGATTGGGCAGAAAAAAGATTTGAAAAGATTTTCAATTATAAAAAAGATAATTTAGAAAATATGAAAAGTTTTTTATGTCTTTGTAAGTTAGTAAAAGATTGGAGATTATTTCATTCATTAGGATTAAACTATTATGGATTGCATGAAAAAGGTTTAACTTCATTAATATTGTCAAGAGAAAAATTGATTTCATCACCTTATATGGTAGGAAAAGTTGAAAATAAAAAAGAAATGTTAGATTATAAGTTTAATACTAGTTTAATAGAAGATGATTTATTAGATGAATATATAGAAACTGTAATATTACAATGTAGTTTATTTGGAAAGAAAACTTCATTAAAAAAGGTTAAAACTAAAAATAACATTAAGAATTTATTTGAGAAGTTACCTTTGTATGTTGATTTAAAATCTTTTAAACAAGATGATGGAACACCTATTAGTGGATTTACTAATTGGGATGAAAGTTTTTATAATGACACTTTCTTTTCTTATACATATAACACTTTTGCTATAAGTAATAAGACTATACATTTAACAGAAAAAATTTGGAAGGATATAATGTGTTTTCATCCAACAATTTTAGTTTCAAATCCAGGATCACTTAAACAGTTAAGAAAGTTAGGATATAAAACACACTCACCTTTTATAGATGAACGATATGATAATTTAGCAGATTTTGATTTGAGGTCAGAAGCACTGTTTTTAGAAATGAATAAATTGTGTAAGATGAGTAAGAAAGAACTTTTAACTTGGTATGAAAAACAATCAGATATATTATTGTTTAATTTTAAGCATTTTGTTAAATCAAATCCTTCAAAAAAGACAGTTGATGATATAGTAACGTTATATAAAATATTATGAAGAAAATTAAACTTGGTTGGGATTATTATAATTATTCTCAACAACCAGAGATAAAAGAGATTATAAGTAAGAATTTTCAAGGATTTAGTCCTGATGGAACTTACCCAAATGATTCAGATACACTTCCACTATTTGATTCAAATTATCAACCGACAAATGCTTGGCACAATCTTGTCAATATTTTATGGAGACATTTACCTGAAAGAAATGAATTAATACATAAAGATACTGTAGATTTTATAAAAGACGATGAATCTTTTATTTATTTAATAGCCACTAATGGGGGACCAAAAGATTGGTGTGGTGGTGATACAGAAAGAAATACTTTATTTCATAATATAAAAGAACATACAAAAGAATATATTAGAAAAGGTAAAGTACTTGTTACTATTGATTTATCTTTTGAGGGATTTCCAATGGATGGAACTGATAGATTGAGTACAATAGATATGGGAAACCACCCACATATAGCAGAACAACTACATAGTAGAGCAGAAATAGAAAAATTTCCAATTGAAAATATTGTTTTTTTAAGTGCTAATCATAAAGATCCTGAAAATTATAAAAAGTGGTGTGAAAAAAATAATAAAACACCTGTTAATTGGATTTTACTTGATTGGTGTGAGAGAGCCATTTCTTCCGACTATGAACATTTAGAAGATACATTTGAAGACAATTTCAATTATAAAAAAGATAATATAGATAAATTAAAACACTATCTTTGTTTAATGAGAAGATGGAAGATGCCAAGAGTGTTTCATCATATGGCATTAAATTATTTTGATTTATTAGATAAAGGGTCTGTTTCAGGTATATTGTCAAGATGGGATTTGTGGAGTATCTTTCCAGATGTAGATAGAACAAAACTTGAAATGGCACACGAAGGTGAGGTAACTTTTAGTGATTGTGCAACTTCAGATGATTATGATTTTAATAAAAATTTAAGACATAGTTCATTGTTAAACGTTGCTACAGATGAGTTTAAAACAAGATTAAGATCTGATCTTACATCATTGGGTAATAATAAATATTTGTGGCAAGTTCGTAGTTCTGAAAACATTAAAAGTTTTTTAAAGAAACTTCCATTGGTAGTAGATAGAAAAACTTTTGATACTTTAGATTCATTTCATCATTGGGATAGTAAAATATATAAAGATACTATTTTTTCTTATATATATGAAACTTGGTGTTTATCTACAAATATGGTTTTTTATTCAGAAAAGATTTATAAAGCTATTTTAAATTTTCATCCAATATTGGCTTGGGCTAATCCACAAACAATGGAGTTTTTAAGAAAAAATGGATATAAGACATTTTCTCCCTGGATAAATGAAGATTATGATAATCAAGTTGATCCTGATGTTAGAAGTGTATTTTTATTAAAAGAAATGCAAAGGTTATGTGATATGCCAATTAATAAATTATTAGATTGGTATGGAGAACAATCAGATATATTGATTCATAATTATAATCATTTTATGAATAACACACATCTTGAGAATAGTGGTGCAGAATTTTTAAAGGTTTATGATAAAGTAGTTAAATGAAACAATTAAGATTATATTACGATTGCTTAACAGAAGATATAATTTGGAATGACAACCAAGAAGAAATAAATTTAATTCCAAATTGTATGCCAAATGATAAAGGATTCACATTTAGCCATTTTGGTTTTTTGATAACAAAAGCTACGGGTAAAGAAAATTGGAAAGAATATAAGAATAAATTTGAAATAACATTAACTAATGATAGAAGTCAGAAATATGTTTATGTAGTAGAACCACAAAGTGTACATACTGATTTATTCGAATTTTTGCCAGAACTTATTAATAAAGACGTATTTAAAGATATTCAAAATGATAACGCCATATTATGTATCTCTTATATTCAAGAGGGAGACCACCATAAAACTTTTTATGAAGATGTGAATAAGTTTTTAGATGATAATTCTATTTCTAAAAACAATTTTATGTTTGTAACTAACAATCCAAATATAAAACAAACAGATAATATTTTTAGTATAGATTATTATTATAACCACGTATCTACGGTTTATCAAAATGATTATAGATATGCAAAAGATGATTGTAGAATTAATAAATTAGAAAATCTTGATTATGATAAAATAAGAGATAACTATTTTTTATGTTTTAATAGATCACCAAAGTTGCATAGAACTATACTAATATCATTTTTATTGAAAGAAAACTTGTTAGATAAAGGATTGGTTAGTTTAGGACCTATGGATAAGATAAATACAGAAGAGGGGAGCAATTGGCAAGAAAGTTCAAGAAATTGGAGAACGCCAATATATTCTGAATTAAAAAAAGAAATTATGCCATATTGGGAAAAAGTAAAAGAAATGTCGCCAATGACAGTTGATCTTTCAAGTGAAGTGATGATTGATGGTTATATATCTTCTTGGATAGGAATAGATCCTACAATATATAATCAATCTTATTTTTCTTTAGTTACCTCTACAAGTTTTGATACACCCTGGTTTCATCCTGATGAAAAGTTTTGGAAACCACTTGGTCAGTTTCATCCGTTTATTTGGATTGGTCCACCAAATTCATTAGATAATTTAAGAAAATTAGGGTTTAAATCATTTTCTCCCTGGATTGATGAGTCATATGATAAGGAAGAAGATTGTGAAAAACGAATGTTGATGATAGTGAATGAGATAAAAAGATTATGTGATATGAATTATAATGAGATTCATAGGTGGTATTTAAGTATGAAACTCGTATTACTTCATAATTGGGAGCGAATATTGTATTATAATCCAAATCCTTTTTTAAAAATGTACACTAAGTTATTATGATGTTTTATTAATGAGTATGATATTTATATATGAGTCGGGTAGAGCTAACGCGAGTAAAGAACTTGAAAGTCCAAACCCTCTACAATATAAGACTATAAAACATGGGTGGCATCAAATGTTGATGCCTTCATTAATTGGAGGCTTTTTTTATGTTTAAAACTAATGTTACAAAATCGGAAGTATTTCCTGAAGTTAAAATCTTTCAGCCAGATTCCTGGTTTGATTATCGTGGTGAAATGTGGACTTTTTGGGAATCAACATACGATACACCAAAAGAAAAAATTTCTAAATTTACTCGTTCAAGAAAAAATGTTCTTCGTGGATTACATGGTGATAATGTAACTTGGAAGCATATTACTTGTGTTTGGGGAGAAATTTACTTAGTAGTAGTTGATAACAGACCAGAATCTAAAAATTATTTAAAATGGGATAGTTTTATTATATCAGAGAGAAATCATACAAGTGTTTTAGTACCACCTAATTTTTTAAACGGTCATTTGTGTTTAAGTGATGAATGTTTATTTCATTACACACAATCTTATCCAAAAGATTATGTTGATTGGATGGATCAAGATGCTTTAAAATGGAATGATGAAAGAATTGGAATAAATTGGCCAATAGATAATCCAATATTAAATTGGAGAGATAAATGAAACATATAGTAACAAGTGGCTGCAGTTTTTCAGAAACTAAAAATTGTGTTGACTATACAGTTAAGGGTGTATCTTATGATAATCTTGAGTATGATACATATAAACCTTGGCCATTACATTTAGAAGATGTAGTTTCAAATTCTAAAGTACATAATATGGCAGTTCCTGGTGCTGGTAATGGTTATATTATAAGATCTGTTATATGGAAAGTTGATAAGTTGTTAAGAGAAGGAATAAAGCCACAGGTTTTTGTACAATTAACTTCAATGGATAGAAAAGAATTATTATTAGATGTAGATGACGCTAGCAGTGAAACAGATAAAAATTTATTGATTCATTACATAACCACATTAGATGCTCAGTTTAAAAGAAAAGATGGTGGTATACAATGGGAAAATGTTAAAAAACATAATCTTAATAAATTGTGGATAAAACATTCATATAGTGAAGATTCTATTATGAAGTATTGGTACAAATATTATAATAGTAAAGAAAGTTCATTTGTAGAAACAATTGAACAAATATTAAGATTACAATGGTATTTAAAATTACATAAGATTAATTATAAAATATTTTCAGGATGGAATATCTTTACAGGTCAAACTTCAGCAGTAACCGAAGATTTTGATATGAATCAAAGAGAAACAAATATAGCAAGTAAACATTTAGGTAGTTATTTAAAATCAAATTTTAAAGAATTATATACTTTATGGGAAATGGTTGATTGGGATAATTTTTGGTTTCAATCAACTACTCAGCATCCATATATATCTGGATATGGTGGAATAACTGAATGGTCAGATAATAATTTACCATTTAAAGATAGATATATTACAGGAGATAGAACTTATGAAGATGGTTCACCATTGGATTCTCACCCTTCAGATAAAGCACACAAAGAATTTGCAAAACAGGTAGTAAAAAAATGGGTAAAATAGATAAACAATATTTAATAGACTTTGAAACAGAAGTAAAAGAACGATATGAAGCAGGAGAAATTAAAGCACCTGTACATTTAAGTTCTAATAATGAAGAACAACTTATAGAGATATTCAAAGATGTTGATAAAGATGATTGGGTATTTTGTAGTTGGAGAAATCATTATCATGCATTACTGCATGGTATTCCAAGAGATACACTTATGGATATGATTGTTCGTGGTAAGAGTATGAGTGTATATTCAGATAAACCAAAATTCTATTCATCATCTATTGTTGGTGGAATATTACCGATAGCTCTTGGAACTGCTATGTCAATTAAAATGAAAGGTGAGGAGAATAAGGTTTGGTGTTTTGTGGGTGATATGACTTTTGAAACAGGATTGTTTTATGAGACATATAAATATGCTAGAAACTTTAACTTACCTTTAGAGTTTGTAATTGAAGATAATAATCTTTCCACTAATACTCCAGTTGATGAAACTTGGGGTGGAAAGCAAACAGTACCAGCAGATGTATATCACTATGAATATAAAAGTGATTACCCACATCATGGAACAGGAAATTGGGTGTTATTCTAATGAAGTATAAAGATGAACTAATAAGAAGTATGGAGTGGTTGGCTGAAAAAGAAGATACAACTTTCATCGGACAATCAGTTGCTTATAGTGGTAATGCAATATACAATACTTTAAAAACAATAGATATTGATAAAAGGATTGAAGTGCCAGTATTTGAAGAAGTTCAAATGGGTATGTGTACAGGAATGGCAATGAATGGTATAGTTCCTATTTGTTGTTTTCCACGATTTGATTTTATATTAAGATGTATGGATGCTTTAGTAAACCATTTAGATAAAATGCAACATATGACAGAGGGAACATTTAAACCTAAAGTTATAATGAGAACTTCTATAGGTTCTACAGATCCATTAAATGGTGGTGTACAACATACACAAGATTATACAGACCCAATAAAAAGAATGTTACATGAAGTTAATGTGGTGTTGTTAAATGAACCAGAACAAATATTTCCTGAATTTGAGGAAGCATATAATACAGATTGTTCTACATTGTTAATTGAATGGGGTGATTACTACAATGAAAAATAAGAGTGCACTTATTATTGGTGGAATGGGAATGGTAGGTAGACAACTTACTAAATTATGTTCTAAAGAATATGGTGAGGTTTGTGTTGTAGATTTAGATTATAGGACACCACAAGATTTATTACAAGGAGTTAAGTATCAACAAGCAGATTTAACATTTAAATCAAATGCAAGTATTATAGGAGAGTTTGATCACGTTTATCATTTAGCAGGAATTAAAGGATCACCACTTAGAGCAAAAGAGAAGCCTGCCGATTATTTACCAATGTTACAGTTTGATTCAAATGTTATTGAAGCAGTTGGTTATTATCAACCAGATTGGTTTTTATATACAAGCACTATTGGTGTATATCCACCTATGGAAGAATATAGAGAAAATTTAGTTTGGCATAAAGTTCCAAGTGAAAATGATAGAGTTCCAGCTTATATAAAACGAATGGGTGAGTTGAGTTGTTATGCGATTAGAGCAACATATGGATATGAAAATATTTCTATTGTAAGACCTGCAAATATTTATGGGCCTTATGATAATTTTGGAGATGAATCTACAGTTATAGCTTCACTAATCAAAAAAGGATATAATGATGATGTAATAAATGTTTGGGGTGATGGAGAACCAATAAGAGATTTTATTTATTCTAAAGATGTTGCACAAGGAATGTTACATATGGTACAGAATAAAATAAATGTACCAGTAAATCTTGGTAGTGGAGTAGAAGTAAAAATTTCAGATATAGCAAATACAATTGGAGAATATTTTGATAAAGAAGTTAAGTATGATAAATCAAAACCAAATGGTGATATGAGACGACAAATGGATACACGTAGAGCAGAGTCGGTTGGATTTAAACCAAAGTATACTTTAGAAGATGGAATTAAAGAAACTATAGATTGGTATACAAATGTTTGACGAATCATTACAAAAACAAAACATACAAGATTTAAAAGACGTAGGTATACTTCCATCAGAGATTTGTGAATATATTGAACAAAATGCGATATGTACTGATAATGGATCTTGGGGTACTTGGATACATGAAATTGAAAATAAAAATGAGAGAGAATGGGTACAACGTCGAATTGTACTTTTTACGAGTAAAGGTAAACCTCTCATTGTAACTATTGATGCAGGAGAAGCAAATTGGTATGAAAATGAAGTTCATATAAGAATACACAATTTGTGTGAAAAATATAGTATTTCAGCAGATAAATTTATTTTTATTACTAATGATGCTGAAATTGAGAATAGATATAACGAGTGGTTTAAAACAAGTAATTATAAAAAGAAAATTAATGTACTTAGTTATCCAATGCTTTTTCAAAGATATATTTCATTATATTATAAAGAAGGTTATACTGATTACGACTTATTTGACATAAAAAAATATAAAAATCCAACAAAAAAGTTTTTATGTTTGATAGGAAAAGAAACTACAGAAAGAAGTTTACTTTGGAATTGGTTTAATATGTGGAAAGAAATAAAAGATTGTGGATATGTTTCTAATATTGCAAAAAATATAGTTTTACCAAATAGTTATAAAACATCTAAAAAAGATGTTTTAGAAGGTCGTTCATATGCAGGAATTGATAGTTTAGAACAATATTATGAAGATACTTATTTTTCTATAGTTCCTGAAAATACTGTAGATCATGGAGAGAAATGGGTAACAGAGAAAATAACTAAAGTATTATATCATGGTCATCCATTTATTATAGTAGGAACACACGGAATTCTTAAATTGTTAAAATCTTGGGGATTTGAAACTTTTCCTGAATTATTTGACGAAAGTTATGATGATATAGAAGATTGGAGAGAAAGAATAGAGTATATTAAAAAAGAAATTATAAAATTTTGTTTATTAAAAGATGATAAAGAATTAAGTAAATTATATGATAGTGTTTATGAAAAATGTGTTCATAATCAAAAAACTTTACTTAATCTTAAAATACCAGGCGAAGAATTATTAAGTAAGTTAAAAAATATTGTGGAAACAAATGGGTAAAATAGAAATAACATTATATTACCGTAAAGAAAAAGATGGTACTAAAGGGCTTGATTATGAAGCAATAGCAGAAGATTTTGAGGATAAGTTAAGTAATATAGTTGATGTACCTGTAATGTGTTCTGTAACTGAAGATGTCAAATATGAAGATAGAGTCGCAAATGAAGGTGGTCCAGGCATTGAATATGATATACCAACTGATGGTTTATTTCAAGTACATTGGCCAAACGGAAAACTTAGATATGAATGGTATTATAAAGACGGAAAAAGGGCAGATGGAGTATCGAGAGGTTGGTGGCCAAATGGTAATTTAAAACAAGCAATAAGTTTCAAGGATGGGAAATGGGATGGATTATACGATGAACGGTATCAGAATGGACAGCATTGGAGAGAAAGAACGTTCAGTAAAGGCAGACTTGCTGGAACTTGGACAGAGTGGTATGAGAATGGACAGATGAAATCTCACGGATCATGGAAAGTGATAAGTGTAAAAGATGGAATAATAACTCATTGGCACGAGAATGGACAGATAAAAAGTAAAGAAGAATATGATGCAGATGAGTATGGAGTAATGCAACAGAAAAAAGAGAAGATTATATGAAAATAGGAATAAAAGGATTTATGATGTTTGACGATTATGAAGAAACAATGACTTCAAATTCTTGGAAATATTTACTTGATAATTGTGTTGTGTATCCAGATAAAAATAGATTTAAAGCAGATATCGCTGATAGCTTATATGTGGATTTGTTTATTGAAAAACATAGTGAGATGAAAGAACAAAATAAAAGATTCGTTGTAATAATCGAAGATACAGAAGGACATTGGTTTGAGAGTAAACTTCATATAAATTTACATAAAGTTCTTGAAGAAGCAAAGATACCACCACAAGATATTTTATTTATTACTAATGATTATCATGTTGATAAACATTATTCTGATTGGTGTGAAACAATGGGTATTAAAGAAAAGATAAATGTTTTGTCTTTACCATTTTTTGTATATAGGATGTTAGACACGTTTTATGGTATACATTATACATCACGTAACAATTCTAATCCGAATATGAATGTAAAGATTAAAAATTTAGATACAATAGAAAGCAAGAAACCTAACAAAAAATTTATAGCTTTGATGGGTGGAAAAACGTATTCAAGATCTACAATGTGGAATTTTTATGAAAATAATAAATTTATAAAAGAACAAGGGCACATTTCTTATCTAGAAAAAAATATTGTTTTACCAAATAGTTGGAAGAAGGGAGTTGATAAAAAAAGAATTTTAAATAGTCAGTCAGATTTTTCGATAGATAATTTAGTACAGTATCATCAAGATTCTTATTTTTCTGTAGTTGCTGAAACTGGTAGTGGACTGATGCTTTCAGAGAAAATACTAAAACCAATAGTTCATTGTCATCCATTTATGGTATTTAATAATAATGATGTTGGTTATTTAAAATTATTAAAAAAATATGGATTCGAAACTTTTCCAGAATGGTTTGATGAATCATATGATGAGATAGAAGATAATGATGCAAGATTTAGATTTATACAAAAAGAAATTACAAGATTGTGTAATATGAGTAATGAACATTTATCTGAATTATATAAGAGTGTAGAAGATAAATTAATACATAATAAAAATAATTTTTTAAATTTTGATTTAGTTTTTGAAAGAAAATTTATAAAAGATTTAACGGAGATATCAAAATGAATGTAGGATTTGTAGGATTAGGGAAATTAGGATTACCTGTAGCTTTAGCAGTTGAAATGAAGGGGCATGATGTTATAGGATATGATCCTTCATCTGAAGTTCAAAAAATAATTGCAGAGAAAAAATTACCATATAAAGAAGTTTTTGCTCAAGATTATTTAGATAAAAGTAAAATAGAAATAAAGGAAATAGAAGAAGTAGTTAAACATTCTGATATTATTTTTGTTCCAATACAAACACCACACGATCCAAAGTTTGAGGGAGCTACAAGAATACCCGATGAAAGAAAAGATTTTGATTATTCTTATTTAAAGAAAGGACTTATAGATTTAGATGCTGAATTGCAAAGACAGGATAAAAAAGTAGTTGTAGTAGTAATTTCTACAGTTTTACCAGGAACAATTCGTAGAGAGATTTTACCAATTTTAAGTAAGCACACTAAATTATGTTATAATCCATTTTTTATTGCTATGGGAACTGTAATAGAAGATTTTCTTAGACCAGAGATTATTTTATTTGGTGTAGATGATGAAGAAGCTGCAAAGAAGGCAAAGAAGTTTTATAGAACCATTAATCACGCACCATTTTATGAAACAACGATTGAGAATGCAGAATTAATTAAGGTTGCGTATAATACTTTTATAGGAACTAAGATAGCATATGTAAATACACTTATGGAGATGTGTCATCTTTTACCAAATACAAATGTAGATGAGGTTATGAACGGATTGAAGATGTGTAATAAACGTATTATATCAGACAAGTATTTAAGTGGTGGTATGGGAGATGGTGGTGGTTGTCATCCAAGAGATAATATAGCATTGAGTTGGTTAAGTGATGAACTTGGATTGAGATTTAATTGGTTTGATAATATAATGAAACAGAGAGAAGTTCAAACAGAGTGGTTAGCAGACTTAATTGAATATCATCACTTACCTGGAGAAGTTATAATATTGGGAAAATCTTTTAAATCGGAAACTAATATAGAAACAGGAAGCCCTGCACATTTGTTAGTTAATATATTGAAGGAAAGAAATATAGAAACTATACATTGGGATCCATATGTAGATGATTATCAGTTAGATATTGATAGACCAAGAACATTTTTTATAGCAACAAAACATCAAGAGTTCGCAACATTTAACTTTCCTATAGAATCAATAATTATTGATCCATGGCGGTATATATCTGAGGTGGATAGATGTACAATAATTAAATTAGGTGATAATATAAGTGAAAAATAAATTATATTTAGTTGAACCATCATTTTTATTCGAAGACATTCAAGTAAGATTGCCTTATTCTACAGGTTTGCTTTGGTCTCATTGTAGATTAAACAAAACTATTAAAGAAAATTATGAATTGGCAGATTATTTATTTATTAGAACTGATGTAGATGATTTTATTAATGAAATAGAAAATCCATCAATAATTGGTTTCTCTTGCTTTGTTTGGAATTGGGCATTCAATAATGAAGTAGCTAAAATAGTAAAAGAAAGGTATCCTGATTGTGTTATTGTATATGGTGGACAACATCAACCTTCTGTAGATAGGTTAAAACACGAAAAAGATTTTTTTGAAAGACACCCATATGTAGATATGTTAGTTCATGGTGAAGGTGAGTTAACTTTTGAACAAATTCTTTTAGAAAATTTAGAGGAAAAGGATTGGTCTAAAGTAACAGGTATAACTTATCAAACAAATGATTATAAATTTGTTACAACTTTAACAACACCAAGAATTACAGATATAGATTCTATGCCAAGTCCATATTTAGATGGAACTTTTGATAAAATTCTTAAAAAATATAAAAATAAAGATTTTAATTTCACTTGTACAGTAGAAGGTACAAGAGGGTGTCCATATAGATGTACTTATTGTGAAATAGGTAGTTTATATTTTCAAAAATTACAAAAACAGAGTTTTAAAAAGTTAAAAAGAGAGTTTGAGTGGATTTCAAAGAATAATATTGATTATGTTGATAATGGAGATTCGAATTTTGGACTTTTTGCGGATAGGGATTTAAAAACAGCAAAACTTTTAGTTGAATTGAAAAATAAAAATGGATACCCAATTCGTTTTAGAAATGATTGGGCAAAAGATAGAGGTGAACAATGTATACCTATTGCAAAGGTTTTAAAAGAGGGAGATTTAAATAAAGGATTGACTTTAGCACTACAATCATTACACGAACCAACTTTAAAAGCAATAATGAGAAAGAATGTGAGTGGAAAAGATATAGATGGGTTTTTAAAAAGATGTAAAGAAGAAAATCTTCCTGTATATTGTGAACTTATTGTTGGTTTACCCGAAGAAACATTAGAATCATTTAAAAAGGGTATATTCACTTTAATAAATCATAATCAACATAACTATATTGGTGTTTATCCATTAAGTATTTTACCAAATACACCATTTGGTGATCCTGAGTATACTAAAAAATATGGAATAAAATATAAAACTACTAAAGCTCTTTATTATCATATTACAAAAACAGAGATGAGTGAACAAGAAGATGAACAAATTGTTTATGAATCAAATACTATGACACACGAAGAAGTATTAGAGGCTTATAATTTTAGATGGTTTATGATGGTTTGTCATTTTTTTGGAACTACTCAATTTATAGCAAGATTTTTCAAAAATTATTTAGATGTTTCTTATGAAAGTTTTTATGATAAATTATATGAGTATTTTACAAAAAAAGAAGATACTGTTTTAGGAGAAGAAATTAAAAAGTTTAAAGTAGCAATAGATGAAGTTTTTAATGAGTTAAGATATTGGGGGTGGTATTTGGAAGATGGTAGAACATGGGAATTTGATGAAGGCAGTATGTTTAGAATTTTTAAACAAAAAGATAAATTTTATAAAGAAATTAAAAAGTTTATTGTTGAAGAAATATATACAGATGATTTAGAAGTCGTAGATTCAGTAATGGAATATCAAGAGAACGCATTGATTATTCCCGATAAACAATATCCATATAAATTAAATTTAGATTATAATATTCATGATGTAGTAAGAAATAATAAAAATTTGACGAATAGTGGTCATGTATGTGATATTGATGGAATGCCGAAGTCAAAAAATTATAAAGGAAATATGATAAAATGGTGTCGTGAGTTGTATTGGTGGGGAAGAAAAGAAGGTAGATATAAGTCAATAATAAGGAGTTATAATGGAAGATTTTAAATTTTTATCAGTAGACAATCTTTTTGAAGAGGTTAGAGATGAAGTTGTTCATATAAAGATGAAACATTTAGTAATTAGAACAGGAGAGTGGATTGATAAGGATGGAAACTATAAACCAGGTAATCATCCAAGTAAAAAAAGAGTTTCTGCGGTTGATGCTGAAATGTTTATTCATAATTGGTATAGTTCGGAAGATTTTGAGAATCAAGAAAATTGGGAATATGAACTTATGGAAGAAAGTATTCTTAAACATGGTTTGAAAGAACCTATTATGATTAGACCTAGATTTGATACAGGAGATTATGAAATGTGGGATGGGTCTCATCGCATGGTAACTATAAAACATATTTTATTAATAAGACATCCTGAAGTTGATATTAATGAAGTAGAAATACCTTGTATAGAGAGAGAAACTTTTGAAGATCAACTTGAAGAATATTATAAAGTAAAAGATAGAGCTAAAGAATTTGAAAAGACTATAGATTTTGGGATGGAACGATATAAAGGAGCTACAGCAGTTCCAGATATGGAAGTTAATGAATTTTGGAAAACTATTAATAAAGAAATAGATATTAGTTATATTTTTTCATTGACAAGTTTATCACAAGCATTTTGTAACGTATTTCATAAGTACATTAAAGCATCTAAATTAAATAAATTAAAAGGGTTGGATGATTATAAATATAAATCTTATACTAATGGAACAAGTCAAGCATTTGATTCATTTTGGATGAGACATAAAGATAAAAGATTTAAATGTTTTAAAGGGGAGTTCTTTTATCATAAAGCAAATTGGAGAAAATATTATAGGTGGGATTATATAGAAGATACGGGTGTTAGTTCTAATGATGCAGTAGTTATTAGTTTCCCATTTAGTGATTATTGTAAAATACACCCTAAAATGATAGAAGTGTTAGATAAGTGTGAAGAGTTAAAAGTTCCTGTTTTGATTGATTGTGCTTGGTATTTAATTGCAAAAAATATAAAATTTGATTTTTCAAAATATACTTGTATTGAAGATATAACTTTTAGTTTGAGTAAGGGATTTTATGACGCACCTAAATTGAGAGCAGGTATTAGATATTCAAGAAATTATTACGATGATAATATTAATATTATGAATGAATGGAAACAATATAATTATCTATCAGCATATGTTGGAATTCAATTATTGAATAAATTTGGTCCAGATTATGCTTGGACAAAATGGGGTGATGAATATAAAAAATATTGTAAATCTAATAATTTTGAAGAAACTGATTGTGTTGGATTTGTTTTTGGTGGAGATGAATATAAAGAATTAAATAGAGGTACTGAAGTAAATAGATTATGCATTGTTAACGACATTGGAGATAGTTTTTGAATATATTAGTTACAGGTGGTGCAGGATATCTTGGTTCAGTAATTGTTCCTTTGTTATTAGATAAAGGTTATGATGTAACCGTATATGATAATTTGATGTATAATCAGTTAACATTGAGTGATTTATGTTATAAATCTAATTTTAAATTTGTATATGGAGATGTTAGAGATTATAAAAAATTAAATGAGTATGTACAGAAAGCAGATGTGATAATACCATTGGCTGCGATAGTTGGTTTTCCTGCTTGTGAAAAAGATAAACAATTAGCAGAAGAGGTAAATTATAATCAGATATATGATTTAATAACTAATACATCTAAAGAACAAACTATTATTTTTCCAAATACAAATAGTGGTTATGGAACTCGTTCAAGTGGTATATGTACGGAAGATCAAAAATTACAACCAATTAGTCATTATGGAATAACCAAATGTAATGCAGAAGATATATTATTACAAAATGGTAATGCAATTATCTTTAGATTTGCTACGGTGTTTGGTGTATCACCAAGAATGAGATTAGATTTATTAGTTAATGAATTTGTTTATAAAGCATTGACGGATAAATATATTACTATCTTTGAAAGAAAAGCAGTTCGTAACTATATTCATATCAGAGATGTAGCTTCAGTATTTGAATGGATGGTTGTTCTTCGTGATATACATAGAGGTGAGATATTCAATGTAGGATTATCAAACGCTAATATCAATAAACAACAATTAGCTGAAATGATTAAAAAATATATTTCAGATTTTGCTATTACTTATTCTGATTATTATGAGGATCCTGACAAAAGAGATTACATTGTAAGTAATGAAAAAGTAGAAAGCACAGGTTGGCTACCTAAATATACTTTACACGATGGTATAAAAGAATTAATAATGGCTTATCAAATAATAATAAATAATGATACAAGTCATTTTAGAAATGGATTTCCTTTAACATATGGGGCAGCATTATGAAAATACTAATAACAGGAGTAACAGGTTTAATAGGTTCTAATCTTTATAGACTATTAAAAGAAAATAATTATGAAGTAGATGGAATATCATCTAAAGATGGAGATTTAACATCACTTGATGTTTGTAAAGATTTGATACAAGGTTATGATACAATTGTTCATTGTGCAGCAAATACATCAAACGCTTTTGATACAGAGAAATCACCATTGGTTCACGTTACACCAAATGTTGCTATGAATGCTAATGTAATGGATGCTTCTTATCATAGTGGTGTTAAGAAGTTCATTTTTATCAGTAGTTCTACAATTTATCCACCATCAAATGAGAGATCAGTAAAAGAAACTGACTATATTTTTGATGAACCATATCCTGCATATTTTCCTGTTGGTTGGATGAAAAGATATGCAGAAGTATTATGTGATATGTATTCTAATCGTTTAGATAAAACTATGCAGTGTATAGTTGTTAGACCTGCGAATATATTTGGACCTGGAGATAAATGGGATTTTGATAAATGTCATGTAACACCTGCTACAATTAGAAAAGTAGTAGATAAACACAATCCAATTAAAGTTTGGGGAGATGGTTCTGAAATAAGAGATTTGATTCATATAGATGATGTGGTTACTGCTTTAGAACTTATTGTTAGAAAAGTAGATGATTATTCTATATGGAACATTGGAAGTAATACAGCTCATTCTGTAAATGAAGTATTATCAATGTGTATGGAAATTGAAAACTATGATGCACCAATAGAATACGTAGGTGGTATGAAACCAATGATACCAGTTCGTAAAATTGACTCAACTAAAATAATGAATGAACTTGGTTGGGAATGTAAGTATACGTTGAAAGAGGGATTAGAAAAAACAATTAAATGGTATAAAGAAAATCATGTTAAGTGAGTACAAAAAAAATGGTTACGTAATAATAGATAATTTCTTACCATTAGAGGTTTATAGTGAAATGGTTGAAATATTTAATTCTGCAAAAGATTTTGTAGAAATTGATCAAATCAGAGAAGGTAGATATAAATTGTGGGAGACTTCCAATGATAAACGATTTCCTGATTCACCCGAAGATTATTTGGCACATTTTTGGTCGAGTCATGATGTAGCATCTGATGATTATGTATTAGGGGTATTTGATGAATATATAAAACCTATAATAAAAGAGGTTAATGGAGATGCCTTAGGGCAATTTAGACATCAAGCAACAAAGATTAAAAATAATGGTAAGGATTACATACGATGTCATTATGATGATTATATGGGAGAGGCTGGGTACATATTATATTTAACAAAAGAACTTTGGAAATATGATTGGGGCGGCCAACTACAAGTTTCAAGTGGTGGAGAAATACTTTCTATTTTTCCTGATCCAAATAGATTGGTGTTAATTAACCATTCATTAAGAATACCACATTGGGTAAATCCAACATATACTTTTGCAAAAGAAGATAGAAATAATCTTATCGGATTCTGTGTTAAAAATGATGAAGAATTGCCTGCAACTTGGAAAAATAGAAAAGATATTTCGGTGATAGTATGAATAATTTAAGATGGAGAGAACCCTGGGGTGGTTCTATGAGTCCTGAAGATACGGGATTGTGCAATAGACTTTTCCATTGGGAAATAGCATATGGTTTATGTAAAGCTAATGATTTTAAATTTAATATATTATTAGAAGAAAATTATTGGCCAGAATTACAATATATAGAACTTCCATATACAAAAGGAGTACATCATGATGAGTTAAGAGATGAAAAATATAATTATGTTAGTTCTAAATTTTATAAAGGTACTACGCCGATTACTTATAAAAAATTAAAACAAATGTCGGATAAAAAGAATTATAAATTAAATATAAGTAAAGATTATTATTCTAATTTTGGATTTCATTTTATTGATGAGTTTAGTGATTTTGATGAAGATACAGGTGCATTATTATCTAGACCATCTCAGTTAATAACACTTCAAGATCAGTTTCTTGAAATGTTTATCAAAAAATATACAGAAAAAACTGTAGGATTACATATACGAAGGTGGCCAACGGGAGTTTTTAGAGATGAAGATGATGTTAAAGGATTTAGAGATGGAGAACCTGTAGATTGGGAAGTTGACGAATCAGATTTGTTAAATTTAGAAAATGTAGGAATTGCAGGAAAGCCACCAGATAATCTTTACTTTCTTAAAGATGACTCTGAAGTGGTAAAGGAGAGATTAAGACAATTAAAAAGCCCTATGAAAGATGGAAAGTTACTTTTACAGTACTCAGGAGATCCTGTGGGATATACTGCTGTGAATAATAGTGTATATATGTATATAATGGATGAGATGTTAAAAATAAATCCCAATCAAAAATTTTACATTAGTAGTGATGTTAATAAAAAGAATTTGAAAATATTTTATGATAATTATGACATTATTGATTTTGATACAATTATGAACGAATCGCCATTGATGAGAAGACATTTTAGACGTACTAAAACTTTACATCCACCTGAAGGATTCCACCAATATGTTTTAAAAAATGTAGTGGATTTGTTTTCATTAGCTAATTCTTATTTTTTAATTGCATTTGGAGATTCAACTTTTAGTACATTTGCACAAGATTATAAAATTATACCTGGAATTTTTCCACAAGATAAATTTAATGAAGAAGATAAACAAGCTTATATAAAGGTTATTGAATCATGAATGTAGTAGTTATAGGAGATAGTTGTAATGATATTTTTATTTATGGAGACATAGAAAGAATAAGTCCAGAAGCACCTATACCAGTTTTTAAACCAACACATAAAGAATCAAATGGTGGTATGGCAAAAAATGTTGTAAACAATGTAGAATCATTAGAAATGACTATCTATACAGTTACAAATGAAAATACAATTGTGAAAAAACGATATGTAGATAATCGTTCAGGACAAATGGTATTAAGAGTTGATGAACATGATTATTGTGATAGAGTAGAAATAAAAAAATTACAAGGTATAAAAAATAATAAATTTAAATCTTATGGGTTGGGTGGTAATATAGATAAAATTGATGCAATTATTATTTCAGATTATTGTAAAGGATTTTTAGAAGAAAGTGATATAGAACATATTTGTAAATACAATAAAAATGTATTCGTGGATACTAAAAAGAAACTCGGTAAGTGGATTAAAGACGCAGATTATATTAAAATAAATGAGTTAGAATATAAAAAGAATTACGAGTTATTATCAGATAAAGGATTTAGAGATAAACTTATTGTTACATTAGGTAGTAAAGGTTGTAGATATAAAGGATTAGAATATCCAGTAAAAGAAGTTCCTGTAAGGGATGTAAGTGGAGCAGGGGATACATTTATTGCAGGATTAGTTCGTGGTTATTTAGATACCAATAACATATATGAAGCAATTAAGTTTGCACAGAAATGTACTACAGTAGTTGTACAGAAACATGGAGTTGCAACAGTTACATTAGAGGAGATTTTATGAAAGTTAAGTATTTAGCTTGGCCTTATGGAAAATTAGGAAGTAAAGAACGTCCAGAACTTACTGAATTAAAAGATGCTGGATATGAATTTTCAGATCCATTTGATGTTATAGATATTTTTGAGAAAAAAGTAGCAAAATTTGCAGGAAGTAAATATGCTTGTGCTGTAAATAGTTCAAGTAGTGGATTGTTTCTTTGTTTAAAATATTATTGGGATCAGTTTTATGGGATGAGAAATTTTCCTCAAACAGTAAAAATTCCTGGTAGAACTTATGTTTCAGTTCCAATGACAATTATCAATGCAGGATATAAAGTAGAGTTTGAGGATTTGAAATGGAAAGGTATTTATCAATTAAAACCATATACTATATGGGATGGTGCTTGTAGATGGACAAAGGATATGTATGTTGGTGATAATGCTTTACAAATAGTATCTTTTAATATTAAAAAGAGAATACCAATAGGTGCAGGTGGAATGGTATTAACTGACGATAAAAAAGCATATGAATGGATAAAACTTGCAAGTCATGATGGTCGTAATGTTAATGTTCATTATGGAGATGATGATTTTGCTATGATAGGATGGCATATGTATATGTTACCCGAAGATGCTGCTAGAGGAATATTATTAATGGATTCAGTACCAGAAGTAAACGAAGATGTTTATAGTTGGGAAAACTATTATGACTTATCAGATAAAGAGGTTTTTAATAAATAATGGGACGAGGTAATTTAACATTATATAATAGTGATCATAAAGGTTTTAAGTGGAATCAATTTCCTTTATTAATTGATACTAATAAAGTGGGTATTAGGGATATTAAATGGCATAGTACTGATAAAGAAGAATTCTTTAAAATGAATTTAGAAGAACTTGGTTCAGATTGGGAATATGCAGATAGTGAAAAAACATTGCGATATGATTTTAATAGTTGGGGTTATAGAGCAAAAGAATTAGATTATTTAGATAAAGATAATATATTAGTAATGGGTTGTAGTATTACAGAAGGAGTTGGATTACATAAAAATGATATATGGTGTCATCAACTTAGTCAAGCATTAGATATAGATATTTTAAATTTGGGTAAAGGGGGAGTTGGACCAGATACTCTTTATATTAATACTGTTTTGTTTATTAAAAACATATATCCAAAACTCGGAAAGAAAAAACCAAATTTAATAATTTATCAATGGCCTCAAAGTTTTAGAAGAAGTTTTGCTCATGTTAATGTTAATTATGATAGAAAAACTACAGATTTAGAGTTTACACATTATAATATAAATACGGTAGCTAGTGATAGAGATTATACTTGGTTTAGAACAAGATATTTGAGAGAAAATGGTGAAATGTATAGAGATCATTATATTAATTTTTGTGCAATAAATAATATGTGGAAAGCATTAGATATACCTGTTTTACATTGGTCTTATTTACAAGATTTTGAATTACAGTTAGATATTAAAAGTGTACAAAAGATAGAAATAACAACACCGAATAAGGATAAAGCTAGAGATTTAAGACATGATGGTAAGTTAGCACACAGCCAAGTAGTAGACGAATTAATACCTAATGTAAAGAAAATGTTATGAGTGAAGGATTAGTTAATAAAGCGCAATATCATTTTGAAAGATTAAATGATACTATTAATGGTAGTAGAATACCTGTTCCTTTGAGTCTTGAGTTACAAATAACTAATACTTGCCATCAAGCCTGCTATTATTGTAATTCAGAAATATTTAGAGAACATAATCCTGATAAAGCAACTACTGAAGATTGGATAAATTTTATAGATAATTTACCTGAAGGAATTAAAGATGTTACCTTTTCGGGAGGTGGAGAACCATTAGATCATTTAGATGCAGATAAAATTATAAATTATGTTTTACATAAGGGATATAAGGTAGGATTGATAACTAATGGAGCAAGATTTAGACATTTAAATTTTACAAAAGAATATAGACCAAATTGGGTAGGTATTGATTTTGATACTGCAGATTCTAAAAAATATTTTCAAATAAGAAAAGGTAATTTAGAAAAAGTAAAGAAAAGTATTTCTGAAAAAATGAGTGAGTTTCAAAGTTATGGTACTTTTTTTACTTATAAAGTTTTAATTAATGATTATAATTCAGAAATAGAAGATTTAAAAGCTAGCGTTGATTTAGCAGTAGAAATGGGATTTGATGAATATTTTCAGAGAATAGTTTATTTTGGTTATAGAACAGAAGATATGGAAGGAGCAGGTAATAGAACATTAAAACCACCTAAAGGATATACGTGGGAAGAAGTTGAAAATGAAGTTAGAGATTATTGTGAAAAGAAAGGAATTTCATATAAAGGTACATTTGGAAAACAAAGGCATTCTAAATTAATTAGAAATGCTGATTCCAATATAGAAAATTATGAATGGAATCAATCAACTCAAACTCATATGGTAAAACAATGTTTTGCACCTTTATTTTATGTGGTTGTTAATTCAAACGGCGATATTTTGTGGTGCTGTGAACATTTAGGAAATAAAGATTATGTGGTAGATAATTGGATAGATAATGGATTATCATTTTTAGAAGAAAAGGGATTACTTGATAAAATGAAAAATTTTATTGATTGGAGAAAATGTGATAGTCAATGTAGATATTATGATTATAATAAGTTTTCGGCTAGAGTTAGTGATGGTTATTACAAGTATTCAGAAAATGAAATAAGAACAGGTCATGAAAAAGGATTTTTTTAATGGTAAGAGTTAATAACGAATGGGATAGGTTAAGAGAAGTATTCGTTGGTACAGTAGAAAATGCAAATAATCCAATTAAAGGTAAAGATTTACATGCGATTAATTATGCAGATAAAAATAATATAGATGATGTAAAAGAGGGTTATTATCCTGAACAAGTTATAGAAGAAACAAAAGAAGATTTAGATATTCTTGTACAATCTTTAAAATCTTTTTTTGATATTAAAGTTCGTAGAATGAAACCGAATCAAAATAATAAAATATTTCAAACAATTGATTGGGTTTCAGATGGATATTATACATTTTGTCCGAGAGATAGTGTTACAGTAATTGGAGATACGATTATAGAATCACCAATGACGTTACGTTCACGATATTTTGAGACATTTGGATTTAGAGATCAGTTTATTGAGTATATGGAAGATGGTGCAAGGTGGGTATCAGCACCAAAACCAAGATTAACCGATGATAATTATCAAAGAAGAGATTTAACTAAATTAACACTTACAAATGTAGAACCCGTTTTTGATGCGGCTAACATTTTACGGTGTAATAAAGACATATTATATTTATTATCGAACACAGGTAATAAACTTGGTGCAAAATGGTTACAAAACTTTTTAGGTGATGAATATAAGGTTCATGTTCTTGAAAATATGTATTCTTATGTTCATATTGATTCAACTATAGCACTTTTAAGGGAAGGATTGTGTTTATTGAACCCAGAAAGAGTGAATGATGACAATATGCCTGAAATTTTAAAGTCGTGGGATAAGATTTGGTGTCCACCTTGTGTAGATATTGGATATTATGGTAATTTTAACCACGCATCTACTTGGATTGGGTTAAATTTGTTATCAATTGATGAAAATACTGTTATTGTAGATGAAAGTCAAGTAGAGTTACATAAATTATTGAAAAAGCATAATGTTGATAGTTTACCATTACGAATAAGACATTCGAGAACACTTGGTGGCTCATTTCATTGTGTAACTACTGATATGTGGAGAGAAAATTAATGGAAAAAGTAATCATAGTAAACCCTGATGCTAAAATGGATGCAAAACAATTTGCATATGCACCTTTGGGTCCATTATACATTGCCGCTGTCTTAGAGAGAGATGGTTTTGAATGTGAGTTGTGGGATTTAAGAGAAGATTACAATTCGTATGATAATCCACCAAAAGGTGATATCTACTGTATTACTGCCGTTACACCACAAA
>CALBXV010000487.1 GCA_937890045.1 uncultured archaeon | reverse complement strand
TTATTAAAACCGAATTATTCTGATATAGAATTTCTTAGTGAAGATAAATATGTAGAACCATTTGGTAATGGAGAGTTATGTTTTAAATTACCGTTTAGTGCTGAAAATATAATTAGTTATAAAATAGGTTGTTCGTGGGATGGAAGACAATATATTTCTTTACAACAATCAGCTACAGAAATACTTGGATTATCATTTATAGAAAAGAAACCAAACTTACATTTTAAAAATTATGGTAGACCCATAAAAGAAAAGTATGTATGTATTGGTGTACATTCAAATGGCCCACAATTAAAGTATTGGAACTATCCTAATGGTTGGGATTATGTAGTAAAGTATTTAAAACATAAAGGTTATAAAGTTTTAGATATTGATTTGAATGTGGATCAAAGTCAAGATGGTTATATAAATAAATTACCGAAAGGTGTAATTAAAAGTCAAGGTAAATCGTTAGATAAAAGAATTAATGAATTAATTCATTGTGAATTTTTCATAGGATTAGGTTCAGGATTATCTTGGTTAGCGTGGGCATTAAATAAATATGTAATAATGATACATGGAATGACAAAACCCTGGTTTGAATTTCAACATAAATGTATTCACGTTCATAATGATGAAGTTTGTAATGGTTGTTGGCACAGAGATGAGACATTACATTTAAAGGGTGATTGGAATGTATGTCCAGACCATAAGGGAACTGAAAGAGAATTTGAATGTTCAAAAGAAATAGACCCACCAATGGTTTTTAATGCAATAGATAAGGTTATAGGTGTTATTAGAAAATAAAAAACAAATTGAAGATTTTCTTGAAGTATATAATACTAAAGATAGTATTGTAATACCGATATCTTGTGACAGTAAGAAACATCCAGTTGATACTGAATTATCTTTGTTATATATTCAAACATTAGATGGTGATGAGTTTATTTTACCATTTAATCATGCTGAAACTCTTGATATAGATATACCGAATCTTAATTCTAATACAAAAAAATACACTTACGATAGAAAATATTTAAATCATTTTATTCAATTAGATAATGTTGTTGATATAAATCTTTTACATTACGTAACAACAAATATTCCATTGAATATGGAAGAGATGGATACTAACGCGCATCAATTTTTTAATATGAGATATTATATGAAAGATGATGTAAATGTTATAATTCCTGTATTTAAACATTTGGAAAAATGTCGTAATATATCAACAGTTCTTAAAGATACAGTTGAAAAATATTCAAGTAATGTCAATTTGTCATATAATAATGATGTGTTGGATAATTTAAGTTATATAGAATCAAATGGATTACAAACAACAAATGGTTTTGTTTATAGTGAATATAATTTATATACTTCAACTGGTAGACCATCAAATAGATTTGGTGGTATTAATTTTGCAGCATTAAATAAAACAGATGGTAGTAGAAAACCATATGTGAGTAGATTTAAAAATGGAGTGTTAGTTGAAATGGATTTTGATGCATATCATTTAAGATTAATTGCTGATAAAATAGGTTATAAATTTCCTGAAGGTTCAGTACATGAGCATATGGCAAGATTTTATAGTTGTGATTATGAAGAATCAAAAAGAAAATCATTTCAGTATCTTTATGGTGGAATACCAATAGAAGTATGGCAAATAAATCCATATTTTAGTAGAGTTTATGATTATATAGAAAATTTATGGAATAAATATAATTCTAAAGAATTTATTGTTTCAGATATTTATAATAAGAGAATATATAAGAAAAATTTGACAGATATGAATAAAAATAAGTTGTTTAATTATACAATACAACTTATGGAAACTGAAAATAATATGAGGGTGTTAAGTCAATTAATTCCTGAAATAAAAAATGATAAGAGTAAATTAATTTTATATTCTTATGATAGTTTTTTACTTGACTTTGATATGGAAGATGGTTTAAATTACTTGAAGAAAGTGAAAGAGATAATAGAACAAAATGGTAAATTTCCTGTTAAAGTGAGTTGGGGAGTAGACTATCACGAAATGAAAGATATAACGGAGAAATTTGTATGATTATAGATTTTGATAAGATTTTATTAGAATGGTCTTATAGAGTATCGGATGGTATAATCCAAACTCGAAACATTGCACATCAGTTACATTTAAGACAGATATTGTTTGAATTTGGATGGCCCCAAAAGGTTATAGATGGTGTACTACACAATTTAAATGAACAAGAAAAAGATAGAGAAAAAATTCTTAAAACAAGAATAAAGTATAAAGATGATAAAGGTAATGACAGGGAAACTTCAGTAAAATCAGCATATGAAAATCCAGAACATCCAGCACATCAACAGGCTAAAGATTTATTAGATACAGGTAAAACAAAAGAACCTACTACAACTGTTAAGGGCCCTGATGCAAAAGCGGATAGAGGAAAGCCACATAATACAGATATAAATCCAGATTATAAAAGAGATGGTGGTGAAGAACCAGGAGAACCTAAAGAAAAAAAACCAAAAGGTGATCATAAATCAAAACAAAAACATATTGAAAGTGGATTTGTAAAAGGTGCCGCGCCTGGAAATGCTGGTTCAATGTATAATGAGATTATGAGTGGAGAAGTTGCAGATTTACTTCGTGATAATCCTGATGCATCAGAAGAAGAATTAGTAAAAAGTATTTTGGATAAATATGGTGATTCTAAATTAGCAAAAGATAATTCGAGTGTGAAAATGGCTGGTAAGTTATCAACAAAAGAATTACCTGAAGATTTACCAAAAGAACAAAGAGAGTTATATAGTAAAACATTGATAGCAGTAAGAAGTGGTAAGAGAAAACATCAGAGGTCAGTAGATGCATCTAAAGATTTAGGATGGAAGAATTCAGAAACTACAGAATATTTTGGTGATAAGGTTGGTTTAAAGAAACAAGAAGAAGATATAAAATCTGCATCAAAAGTAGTTGATTTAGATGGTAATGAAATACCAAAGGATGAGATAGTAGAACTAATTAGAGCTGGTGGTGGCGGAGATAATCCATCAGATACGGCAACAATTATAAAAAATAAAGATACTGGTGAAGCTACAATATTATTTACATCTGATAAAGATTCAACATCAGCTATAATTGCACAATCTTCTACAAAAGCAGAATCTACACAAACAGATGATGCTATTTTATCTTTAGCAGATAGTGGAAAAATAACACAAGAAGAGTCGGAAGCGGTTGCAGGTGAGAGAAGAAATTATTCTGATAGTTTAGAAGAAATAGAAACTAAACTAAGAAGTGTTACAAGTGAACCTGCAAAATATGTTAATGATAACTTTGAATCCGATGATATTGATTTTATGAAATCAATAGGTGCTGGAAATCAAAAATATTGGGATGGTGAGAAGGGTGTAATTAAAAAGTTTAAGAAAAATACAAATTGGTCAACAGATAGATTTGATGAAAATGGACAAAAAATAGAAGGACAAAAACATAATTCTGGTGAATATCTTAAAGAGGTTGGCTGGGATGGTGAAAGTGAACCAACAGAGGAACAACAGGCAAAAGCTTTCTTATTATATTCTACTAAAGTAGAGAATCCACCTAAAAATGTTCAAAGAGTAATATCGGATTTAAATAAACATAAAGGTGGCCCAAACGTAGATAATTCTATTGAAGATATTAGAAAAGAATCAATTGATTTACTTGATAAACAAATAGAGGAACTTGACCAAATAGATGTTGATGGTGTTGGTTTAGGAACACATATTGAGGGTAATAATATTTGGAAACAAGGACATATGGGAGCAATATCAGGTGAACAAGGTGTTCATAAATATAGAGGTATGTTTGAAACAAATCACGCTGGTGTTGTATTGGATGGAAATGTATTGAAAAAGGCATTAGGAGTTAATTCAAAAGAAGAATTTTTGAAAAAATTACAAGTTGATAAAACTGAAAAACAAATATCTAAAGGTGATAGAGTTACAGGTTCTACAGGTATAGTTTATGTGATGGTTGGTGAAGAAAGAGTTCCAATTATGGAAAAAAGAAATAGAACTAAAGATGGGCCTTTAGGTAAATTACAAACAGTTTATAAATGGACAAACGAGTTTCAACAACTTATTAAGGATAAACAATAATGAGAACACAATTACTTTGTACATTCACTAAACGAAATAAATTTTATGAAACAGTTAATATAATAATTGAATGTAATGATATTGTATTTGATAAGGTATATGTATTTCAGAATGAACTTGATCAACATCAATTAATTTGTACTTATAATGTAGAATATGATGAAGATTATATTGAAGGTATTCCAGATACAATTTCATTACATAGAAAAAAGAATACAAATACCCTTTATACGATTAATGCACTAAACGATGTTATCAGAGAATTAAATGATGGTAAGTTAGATAAAACATTTCCGATACCCTGGGAAAATTATAAAAATTGTTTATTGTTAACAAATGAAAATGGTTTCACTAAAATACCAACCAGAATTTATACCATAGTAGATGTAAAAACTTGGGATAGAGATAAAAAATAAAATTGTATTTTCGAGGGTTCGATTATACTTATATATGAATCAAGGTTATACTTGATTAAAAATTAAAAAATGAATAATAAAAATAGGAGATTGAATAATGGACTTAAATGCAATAAAAAAACGTCTTAATCAACTTAAAACAACAAACAATCGCACATCCAATCTTTGGAAACCGCAACCTGGTCAACAGGTAATTCGGATAGTACCTTATAAACATAACAAGGAAAATCCTTTTATCGAATTATATTTTCACTATGATATAGGTGGAAAGTCTTATCTTTCACCACAGTCATTTGGTCGTCCAGACCCAATTGAAGAGTTTGCACAGAAACTCAAATCAACTGGTTCAAAGGATGATTATCGTCTTGGTAGAAAGATTGAAGCTAAAATGAGAACTTTTACACCAGTAGTAGTTCGTGGTGAAGAGAATCAAGGGGTGAGATTTTGGGGATTCGGAAAAACTGTTTATCAGGAATTACTTAGTATTATAGCAGACCCTGATTATGGAGATATTACTGATCCAACGAGTGGTCGTGATGTTGTAGTTGAATTTAAAACAGCAGAAGAAACTGGAAAATCTTTTCCATCAACATCTATTAGAGTCAAGCCAAATCAGACCGTAGTTACCGAAGACGCGGCTGTTTTAGAAACCATAAAGGAAACTCAAAAAGATATTCGTGAGGTTTATAATGAAATGACTTATGAAGAACTTACGGATGCATTAAATGGGTATCTAAAAGGTGGTTCTACTGATGAAGAATCAGCTACTAAAGAATCAACTTCTTTACCTGAAACATCAAATTTTGATGCTAAGAAAACAGCTGATGCATTTGACGACTTATTTAATAAGTAAACTAAAAAATGGGGGAGTTGAAGGCTAGGATAAAACCGCTTAGTCAAGGTTACCGGACACTCCCCTAAGTTATAATTTAATCGGAGAAAACATATGTCAACACGAGATGAATTGGCGGGTGTATTAGCTGAAACCTTAAATAAACAATTCAAAGATATGAAAGTTGCTTATTTTTTGGATGGAACGGATATAACACCCACAGATATAAAGGAGTTTGTTTCAACAGGCTCAACAATGTTAGATTTAGCAATTGCTAATAAACCTAATGGTGGAATTGCAGTTGGTAGAATAACAGAAATAAATGGTTTAGAATCAAGTGGTAAATCACTACTTGGTGCTCATATATTAGCAGAAACTCAACGTAAAGGTGGAGTAGCTGTTTATATAGATACAG
>CALBXV010000486.1 GCA_937890045.1 uncultured archaeon | reverse complement strand
AGAACATCGGAAACTTGTGAACCGATATCATTTACTTCAATAAGAATATAAGCATTATTATATTTCTTTCCAATAATATTTATAATATTCGGAAACACTAGGGGGGCTACATGGTTATTTTTATATTTAGCAACAATTTTATAAGGTATATTTGTAATATCAAACACAGTAAAAGCTGAATAATCCAGTCCTTGTCCTCTTGCCACATCAACCGTTATAACGTAGGAATGTGTTTTATCTTCCTCCTCAAAGACGTCTACATCATGTTTTCTATATATTGGACTAATATAAGATAATTCTTGTAATTTTTCATATGAAACCAATGTGTTCGAAGAACCTAAAAATTCTGCTTCATATTCCTGTCTAAATGCATCCTCACCGATTGTTGATTGAATCTTATCTTTCCATTCTTTATCTCTATTCGGAACAGATGACCAATGAACTTTAAAAGGAGTAAAATCATTTGAACCTTCTTCAGCATCATTCCAATACTTGTAAAACATATTGAAACCATTTGGTGTAGAAACAATAATAACTTTTGTTTCTTTACCAGATGAAATAGTAGGATAAACAGAACGAATAAACTCATCTGCTATATGTCTTTGTACATGAGCAAATTCATCTAGTAAAATACAAGAAAAAGAAAATCCACGAATAGCACTGGAAGATGTAGATGAAGCTATAATCTTACTTCCATTCTCAAGTTCTAAAGAACCTTTATTCCATTCCTTAAGTCCTTGTTGAAGAAACTTAGGAAGATGTTGATATGCTATTTGTATACGTCCAAGCAATTCTCTAGCAGTGGCGGCCTTGTTAGCAAGAATACCAACCGTCTTAGATTGATTGAAAAGAATATAATGTAATAACCAACCCAATGTAGTAGTAGACTTACCAACTTGTCGGCCGGTCTTTACAATTACATTTCTATTTTTGGATATAGTTTGTATTAAATCTTTTTGGAAGGGATAAAGACTGAAAGGAATTAAACCTTCATCAACATGGACAATCTTCATATGGTTTTCTAAAAAATATAAAATATCATCACGACATTTTATATATTCTTCAATTTCTTCTTTTGTAAAATTATGTTGAACATCCGATCTCTTTAAAAGAGAATTTCCTAAATATTGGTCACTCATATCACTTATTTCTTTTTAGCTGATAGTAACTCCTGCAACTCTGCCGTTGATCCAATAAATAAAGAATTATTAACTGTCGAAGGATCTTTTGTTTCTTTTTCTATTTCTTTTTTTGTTTTTTGTAAAACTAAAAGTTCTTTTGTAGTATTCGTCAAACCAGAAATTAATTGTGTAACAACTTCAAATGCTCTAGGATTTTCTGATTCCTTTGCAACTGCTAAAAGTTCTTCAAGTGCATCATTACCTTTGTCTATAAGTGTATGATATTGCTGCTGAGAAAATTCATATTCAGAAGTAAGGTCTTGTGTATTTATCTCTACGCTTGGTGCTTTATCTCTTTCCCTTTTAACTAGATCACCAGAAATATCTAATACTTTATTTAATTTTACTACAGTGTCTTTATTCATTAGCTGAGGAACTCATCTTCGGATGGCAAGTCCGACCAAGTTTCAATAAATCCAAAGTCATTGGCTGGTGTTGTTAATACATTATCAGCCTCATCAATAACCTCATCAGAGTTTAAGTCAGTCAATGCTTTAGGTGTAATATTTATATTTACATTTTTCGCATTATTAAGATTAGTACCAATGTTGGCATCTACCTCTCTAATAGCACCAATGTTGGCATCTACCTCTCTAATAATACCTTGATCAGATGTCTTACCATATATATGTGCTTTAACAGTAAACTCAAGTGTGTGTAATAATGCCCTTCTTGTTATAAAATCACCTTCGTAAGTATCCTCTGTTGTAACACTGTTTAAAATAATTGGAATGTCACGTACTATTCCCATAGTAGACATCTCATTCATAGCAACATGAAACTCTGGTGTAAAGAATGGAAGAATCTGTTCCAATATCTGTGATCCATCATCACTATATTTTACCATAACAGTTAAAGTGATATTAAAATCATATGGAACAGGATTATATATTGTATTCAATTCTGTGACACTTTCACCCTTTACTTTTTTATATTTTTTTGTAGTTTGTAATTTTCTTGTAGGATCATAAGCATAATCTGTGATTTCAAAAGACATCCGTGGTAATGATAACACATCTTTTTGATTAAGTTTAGCTAAAAACTTTTCACTGGGTCCATATGCAATAGGAACTTTAAGTTCACGTTCAACAGTTCCATCCGACTTCATTCGTCTTATTGAAATATCATTAAATACTGTACCAAACAGGACTACAATATTTCTAATATTCTTATTATAAAAATGTGTTCCAAACATTATAAGTCACCCTCACTCCAAGGATCCATTTCAGAAAAGTCTAATATATTATCCCCATCCGTCTCTAGAATCTTATTATCAGAAAATCCATCATTTGGCAATAATTGATCATCTGTGGAGGTTACACTCCAATTTGCACCACTTGTATTGCCTGTAACATATGAATCACTTGCAAAAGTACCAACAATATTATAAACTCTCAATTTCCTTGTACTAGCAGTCCAAGATGCAACTACAGCCTTAGCTGTTGCGGTTGCTAAGGTATTACCTTGATATACCTGCTCATTTGGTGTATATGTTCCCAATCCACCAGCAGTCATTAATATATCAATTGAATACGCATTATCGGCTTCAACCTGATCAATAGCCGCGACACCAGTATCAATTTTCTCCCCACCATATTGAAATAATTCACATGTTAAATCAAAGACATAATTCTTTCCAACTTGATAAAATGGTTGTTCGTCTTCGACAAATTTAATTTCAAACAATCCTTTTGATAATGGAAACCATATAAGATCACCCTCTTTAGGGACAGCTGTACCAGTTACAAACTTAAACCGTTCAGCATGAACTGTTAAAATAAGTTCATCAGTAATTGTCATACCAAATTTAGATATAGCATCATCAGCTCCACCAAAATTATCCGAGGTCTTAACATACATTTCAATATCATATTTAGTATCAAATGTTGATAAAACATCCTCATCTAATATTAAATCTTCTTTAACAAGAGTTCTTGGTAAGTATACTACATCTATACCAGCCTGTTGTATAACCTCTCTGTTAATCTCATTTAATAAGTTTTGATCTGCAGTTGCGTTTTGAAAATAAATATTTGAGGCCATTAACCTATCATCCCATCAGGTGGAAGTTCGTATTTTAAATTCATCTCTTCTTCCATTTTAGTAATTTCTTCGGTAGCTTCTGTAAATATTGTTTGACCATCTAATGAAATACCACCCGGTAAAACTACACCAGTAAATTTCTTTAAATTACTTCCCCATTGTTGTTTAATTAAGGCAGTAGCATATTTTTTTAAGAACGCATCATTATATACCTGAGGATATGTAGATGGATCAAGTGCACGATATGCCTCTACAATAAGAATAGTATCAACTGAAAATTTATTCGCCCAATCAGTTTCTAAATATACTTTATCTTGTTTTCTATTAAACAACATCGTTGGTTGAATAGAAAATAAATGTTCAATTAATGAAAAATTAGTTTGTGACATAGCCCAATTAATTATTGCTGAGCTTTGCATATTTTCTAAATCATTTAAACGTAATTGATATTCCTCATTAAAGAATCCTGTTTGAAAAGCATTAAAATTAGGAATAGGAAGTACACGGAGAACACTAATGATAGCATTATCAACAGTTAGATATTCATTATTAATATCTTCTTGTGTTAATATCTTTTTAAGAAAAACCTTTTCAACACCATCAAAATGATACTCTTGAAAATATTCAATTGCGTCATCTATTCGATCTGACACTTGTTCATCGTCTACATTGATTTCTGTTACAGGGGCACCTAGCCTTCTTAGACAATAATCAATCAGTTGTGGTCGCGTAGATACTGCCATTTATTTCTCCTTCCAACTTATAGTATCTTCATCCCAAATATATTTTGAAGGTAAACTTGTATCTTCATCTTTAGGATATTCAACGGGTGGATCATATCTCATGGTGGTTTCATTCAATACAAAACTTGGAAACGGTTTTGGAGGAATGAAAGCATCTTTTGAACCGTCATATTGATAATCTCTATTAGCATAATTTTTTCTAAAATTACTATTATAAGATGTTTGTTTCCACCAACTATGACCATGTAATTTAGTTAAATAATCAATACCAAGTTGTTCTTGTTCATCACCATTTTCATCGGTGATAACAGAATTATCCACAACATGAACTTTTATAACTTTATTACTTCTATCTAATTTTGCAAAATGTGCCATTAATTTCTCCTATGCAACGTATGTTCCATCACCTAAAAATGTGATTAGTGTATCTGTGCCACCTATAGTAGCAGATGTTCCGCCTGTAACACCACCACTATTAAAATTAGTTGTAGCCATTCTTAACATTACAATACCAGAACCACTTATTGAACTTGTTGCAGCAGAATCAGAACCGCCTCCGCTGCCTCCACCTGTATTTGCGCCACCATTACCACCCGGTCCATTTACAGCTGCGACTCCGTTAGCTCCCGAATTTAAAGCACTGCCGCCACCCTGTCCAAAAGTATAACCAGCGTAAGATGATCCGCCGCCTCCCCCTCCGAGTCCTCCATTTCCAGCTGTGGAGCCATGACCAGAACCTCCTCCGCCCCCGCCCCAATAATAATTATTACCATCAATATCAACTTGTACTCCATTACCACCATATGTATTAGTAGTTCCACCTACTTGACCTGTACCTCCGCCCCCGCCGAAGGTCCAGCTGTTATCTACTTCTCCATCAAACCCTTGTCCTGCAGTACCTTGGCCAGCAGTTATATACCCTGCCCCGCCGCAACCACCATTACCACCTGAAGTTAAAGTAAATGGGTTTTCATTATTTGGGCCATACACATTTGCTCCTGAAGCACCCTGTCCCCAGCCTCCTCCATCAGCAACTTTATTTACACTACCACCAACTATAGACGTATCTTCACTATTATGATAATGCCATGAATCACCACCAACACCAGCACCAACGGTTATTGTATAAGTAGTCCCCGGTACTAAATCAAGTTGTGCTTCTGGTGTAGAAAGACGACCAGACTGTGTGCCGTAAGAAGTACGCAAACCTCCTGCTCCTCCTCCACCACACATTCCATGTCCAGCCCCACCTACTCCACATGATCCTCCACCAGCAACAACAAGAAAATGAGCTGAATACATATCGTTTATGTTTATAGAAACAGTTATGCCAGAACTATAAGCACCTGCATTATCTTTTGTTCTTACTCTAAAAGTTACTGCTGTGAGTGCAGTAACTGATTGAGTAACAAATTCATGTGCTGACCCAGCTGCAACTTCTGCTGCAGTAACTGCTAATAATGAACTATTAGATATATTATCAACATGGTAATGAGTTACTGTTCCATCAGAATCAGTACCACCAGTAAAGGTATGAGTAGTAGTACTACTTTCTGATAAATCAGGCATATCATCAGTTGGATTAGTTGGCGGTAAGTTTGATGCAATTGTTCCTGTACCATCACCTGTAGCTTTCCAGACATTATCATTAGCTGCAACCGTAGTACAACACCACAATTCTCCTGTAATGTTATTTAATATCATATCACCAACACTAGGTGTCGCTGGATCAAGATGGGTTGGATTGGTCGCTTGTTTTGTGATTGATCCAACTGGTGCATTTTCGCCACTTGTCCAACCT
>CALBXV010000485.1 GCA_937890045.1 uncultured archaeon | reverse complement strand
AGCAGAAAAAAAAGCTGCTCCAATGAGAGAAGATGATTGCATATTTTGTATGGCATGTGAACAACAATGTCCAGTCACAGCAATAAAAATCTTCCAGCCTTAAATTTAATATCTACTAAATAATAATTTTGTAAACATAAATTATTAATCAATAAAGATTGAAGTTTATTTATTTCAAGTACTTAATAATGAATCAACTAGTTTTTTTTGTACTAGAGAAGTAGTCAATGATCCGCCAATATCAGGAGTTGTATATTTATTAGCTAAAAGAAAATTAATTGAATTATTAATATTATCAGAAATTTCTAGTAAATTAGAATCTTTATATTTAACACTTAACCATTCAAACATCATTTTTGTAGAAAGAATAATAGCTATTGGGTTTGCCAATCCTTTGCCAACAATATCAGGAGCTGAACCATGCACGGGTTCAAATATTGCGAAATTATCACCTATATTACCAGATGGTGCTAGGCCTAGACCGCCAACAATTTGTGCTATTTCATCCGAAAGAATGTCACCAAACATATTTGTAGTTAGAATTACATCAAATTTTTCTGGTTCTCTTATAAGATTCATGGCAGCAGCATCTACTAACATATCAGAAAATTTAATATTAGAATAATTTTTAGATACTTGATTTGCAGTCTTCAAGAATAATCCACATGTTTCTTTTAAGACGTTATTTTTATGAATTGCTACAACTTGACGTTTTTTATTTCTTAACTCAGCAAGTTGAAATGCATATTCAGATATTTTGTAACAAGCTTTTTTACTTATAACTCTCAGAGCAACAGCAACATCTTCAGAAGTAAATTCATAGCCTTTGTAAAGACATTCAGTATTTTCTCTAACTATAACTAAATCAACGTTTTTACCAATTGAATCAACATTAGGTAAATTAACAGCAGGTCTTACATTTGCATATAGTGATAATAATTGTCTCAATTTTACTATTACAGAAGCTGCAGTCTGTCCAACTGGAGCTTTAATACATACATCAGAATTTTGAATTTTTTTTATAGTTTCTTCAGGTAAAGCATTTCCATATTCAGCATAACAATCATCACCAGCTTTTACGAGTGTTATATTTAATTTTATATTAAATTTATCTCGTATTGCATAAAGTACATTTAAACAAACATCACTTATTTCTGGACCAATACCATCACCAGTGATTATAGATATATTATAAGCCATAATACATTATAAGAAACATTAGGATAAATATTAAACTATATATTTTCACTATTTTTTTTTTTAATTAAGATTTTATTAATAGCATCAATCATTGATTCAACACTTGCAACTACTATGTCTTCTCTTGCAGAACTGGCAGTAGCGGTATTTCCATTTTTGTCTTCTACTTTAACCATTACTTCACCAATAGCGTCTGTTCCACCAGTTATTGCTTCTAATCTATAACTTTTTAGTTTAATATTAACTAAATCACTTGTAAGTTTTTGTAAAGCCTTAATTGCTGAATCAACTGGTCCGACACCAGTTTCAGATGAATTATAGTTTTTCCCATATATATCTACACTAACAGATGCAGATGGTACACCTTTAAAACTAGTAACTACAGTTAAATCTTTTAAAATAATAATCTGTTTTTGTTTAGAAGTTTTTCCAATAATATTACGTGCTATTGCTTCAAGATCAGAATCAGTAAGAGATTTACCTTTATCAGCAAGTTCTTTAACTTGATCCACAATCTCACGTGTTTGTTCTCTAGTAGTTTGTATACCCATATTTTTTAATTGTGCATTAATTCCATGACCACCAGCATGTTTACCAGCTTGAATCCAACGTTGTCTACCAACAAGTTTTGGTTCTATTACAATGAGATCGGAAGAGCGTCGT
>CALBXV010000484.1 GCA_937890045.1 uncultured archaeon | reverse complement strand
ATGAAAGGTAACTCTACTACAGAAGATAGAAAAAAGTTTTGGGACGCGAATCGAATTAACGTACCTTTCCCAAATACTTTCAAAAGACCAATGCCAGGTATCAAATCAATAGATGTTCAATTTAAAGGTGGAATCGGTGCATTACGTACTGCAAATATTAGTTGGACTTGCTGGTCATTTGCTGATTTAGATAGATTGATGTCACATTTCTTATCACATGGTAAAACTGTTGCTTTAGAGTGGGGCTGGGTGTATAATAAGAAACAATTTGAACATTTACCAACACTTATTAATTCAAGCGGTGAAATAGATAAAACTGGATTTAGTGATTATAGAAAAGCAATAAATAATTCAAAAGGTGATTTTGATTTTATGAATGGTGTAGTTAAAAATTTTGAATTTACTTCACGCGACGATGGTGGTTTTGATTGTAAAACAGATATTGTTAGTACTGGTGTAAGTATTTTAAATAGTAAAACAGTATCTGGAAATTCAGCTAGTAAATTAAAACTTTATAATATAAAAGAAGATGACAGTCCGAATGAAATAAAGAGAAAATTAGAAGAAATAAAAGATGATGATGAACAATTAAAACAAATTTTTTATGATAGCGAATTAAGTTTTAGTATTTTTATGACAAGATTTGATAGATGGTTACTTAATTTAGTTGATAATCCTTTTGAAGAAGGGATGACGTTAAGTAGTACTGGTGAAAAGATTGTACTAACAGAAGACGCAAAAGAACTATTTGGATATGAGGAAGAGGAACATGAGCTACTTCAGTATGATAATGCTGGAGATTATAAGTATGTGACAAATAGTTTTATTGTAAATAAGAAAAGTATTAAAGAAGACCCAGAAACAGAAGATGATGCAGTAGATTGGAGATATGATGGTTGGGTTAGATGGGGATGGTTTGAAGATAACATTTTAAATAAATTTTATGCGATGATTTCTAAAGATAATGCTGATTCAGTTATAGGAATACTTAATGAATTTAGATCAGTTAATAGGATTATAAAAAATGAGGAACCAACTAATACATTCGAATCTGTTAAAATAAAAAATCATAAATTTTTAGAAAGTACAAATCTTAAAAAATATATTTTACCAGGTCAATTTGAAATAGGGGACCGTGGTGAACCAGAAGACCCACCGTTAAAGACTCTTGATAAAAATCTTATACAGTTGAGTAGGATTGTTAACAGTCCAGACAAGTTCAATTCATTTGCAGTGGATAGTGAAACTAAAAGAGAAGGTTATTTAAGAAATATATTAGTACATACAGAGTTTTTAAAAGAATGTTTTGATTTTACAGAGAATACTACTATTAGTATAGGTCTTCAAAATATGTTTGATGGTTTGAAAGAAAATCATAATTTATGGAATTTTATAATAGAGACAGATCCAGTTGAAGCTAATAGAATGAAAATTATAGATAATAATGTAACATTTTATCCTTGGGATTTAGGGTTTGACCCAAAAGAACAAAAGAGTGAATTTAATGATGTAGGGGAGTTAATTTCAAGAGGAGTTTTCACCTTTCCAGTTTGGAAAAATAATAGTATTGTAAAACGACAAAATTTAACTGCAAAATTACCTAGTTCAATGCAAATGGCGGCTATGTACGGTGTAAATTTAGATGCGTATACTAATTTACGAGGTGGTGATCAAAATATGTCTCTTACGGGTAGAGTGGCAGGCTCATTGGGGAAAATGAAAGGTACTAAAGATAAATATAAATCTAATGCAGACTTAGCATTTAGAATGGGAGATGTTGGTATTAAACTTGGTAGAAGTCGAGGTGATGAAGGAGGACCATTGAATTTTAAGGATGGTATAGAATTAGATGCCGGATTTTTTACAGATACTGTATTTGAAGGTGTAAAAGGAGCAATTTTGAGCCCACTAATAGAAAAAATTAGTGAATCTGAACTTGCCAAAATACCAGAAGAACTGTCTATGGTGAAAAGATTAGGAAGTTATATCTTTGGACAGAAGAAGGAAGAACTGAAACATTCATATTTAGGTAGATTGGCTAGTCCCGCAACATTTCCAGGTGGTTCAGAAGATTTCACATCTTTTATAGTTAATTTAACAAATATAAAAAATTTTTATATTAGAAAGAAAGTATACGAAACAAAACAGAAGCAAATTGATAGTATATTAAATTTGTATAAAAGAAGATATGATAGTAATATGAAATTAAAGTCAAATTTCATTGACGGTATGAGATATTTACTTGACGTTCATGGAGAGTCAAGAACTAATAATGTACCTGTATTAGTTCCGTTAGAATTAGAATTATCTATTGATGGTATCGGTGGTATATATCCTGGAAATTCATATCAGTCTAATTATGTACCAAATAGATATCAAGATGAAGCTATGTTTCAATGTTTTCATGTAAATCATACTGTAGATAGTTCGGGTTGGACAGTTAATTTAACAGGTAAGATGAGAGCAACTTTACATGGTTTATATTCAGAAATATATACCGAGGAAGAAAATGTTAAATATTTAATTGATCAACTTTATAAAGATTTAAAGATTGTTAAAAGGAAACGAGCGAAAGATACTGTGAAAGGACAACTTTTTCATGAAGCTGCAAAAAAAGGTAAGTATATAAAATTGCCCAATTTGAAAAAAACAAACCACAGGTACCAATACGTTTATGATGTAAAACAAGAGATGGAAGATACTGATAAAAAGATTTATACAGATGAACAACAAGCAGTTATTTATAGAGAACACGGATACCCGAACCTTTTCGACACAAAAGGTTACAGAACCAACATCACCACGTCACCTACTCGATTTAAGGCATATCAAAAGTTCACCATATTGTACCAGGGTCAACCTGGCGATCCATTTTTTCATAACGGTCGCAAATATTATTTCTCAGAATAGGAATAAGAAATTATGTCAGATATATTTGAATCTATAAAATTAAATTTAGAAAGAACTATACAAGGTTTAATAACTAAAAAATCAGAATTTATATATGTAGATAATGGGTCTTTTGTACCTGAAAATAAAACATATTCAGCTTATTATTTAACAGATAAGAGTAAATTATATTTTACAAATTTAATAACTTCAAATTATGTAAGACAATTAATAAGAGTTAACGATTTTGATTTATATGAACAATATACTAATATTACATCAGTTAATAGAGAAGTATATCCATCGAATATAACACTCGATGTAACTGATAAGGATTATACTAAAGGAGTTATTAATAGATATTTTGTAAAAAAAGCAAATGATGTAAATGCTAAAGTTTTTGAAATATCAAAAGAAGATTTTAATAAAGATTTAACTTTATATGATAAAATAAAGCTTGATTGGATTATATCAGGAGCTAAAAATCAAGTTATTGTAGAAAATAGAATAGCAATAAATTCAGGAGCAAAACAATTTAAAGAACTTCGTAAAATATTATCTCCATTACAACATTGGAGACCATCAAAAGATACACCAGTAACTTTAGAAAAAAAATTGTCATTATTGAAAAAAACTTAATATATATTATTAATTAAAGGTTATAATATGAAAATAGATGTATTAGATAAAGGATACATTGAAGTTGTAGATACACTCGGAGATGATTTAACACCAGTGAATGCAGCTCGAGTATCATTCGGAGGTCGTTCAGACCAATTCACAGAACAAGATAAAAGATTATCTAAGTTTCTAATCAAACACAAACACTTTTCCCCATTTAGACATCAACACATTATGGTGATTATTAAAGCACCAGAATTTGTTATGAGACAAGCATATAAGCATGTCGTTGGGATAGAAACCACATCCAATTCATCCACCAAAGACCACGCCTGGAACGAGATTAGTGGTCGTTATGTAGAAGTAGAAGATTTCTATTATCCTGATGTGTGGAGAAAACAATCTGAGGATAATAAACAAGCAAGTGAGGGTCAATTAGAAGGTATAGATGCAAAAATTGCAAAGAATATATATGACGATCATATGAGAGTAACTTTACAACATTATGAAACTTTATTGATGAAGGGGGTTGCTAAAGAACAAGCACGCATCGTATTACCATTATCACAATACACTCAAGTTTGGTGGACAGCTTCTTTTCAATCAGTAATGAACTTTATAGAACTTAGAGATGAACCTACAGCTCAAGTAGAGATACAAGAATATGCAAGGGCGTTAAAGAAGATAATGTTAGATGCATTTCCAGAAACAACTAAGTTATGGTCTGAAACATATTGGTAATTGTAGAAAATAAAAAACAACTTAAAGAATTTATAAAAAGTTATAAATCCGAAGATAGTATTTTAGTAGTAATACCGTGTGATAGTTATAAACATTCGGTAAACGACGAATTATCCCTGTTATACGTTAAACTGTTGAGTGGAAATGAATTTATACTACCATTTAATCATAGTGAAACTCTCAATATTGACATTCCAAATCTTAAATCAGACACAAAAAAATACACTTATGATAGAAAAAAATTAAGTCATTTTGTTGAAATAGATAATGTGATTGATGTAAATCTTATACATTATATGGGAACTAATCTACCATTAGATATAGAAGACATAGATACAAATGCTCATAACTTTTTTAATATGAGATACCATAAAAAAGAAAATATAAATACAATTATCCCAGTATTAAAACATTTAGAAAAATGTCGTAAAATATCACAGTTACTTAAAGATACAATTGAAAAGTATAACCAATATGTCAATATGTCATATAATAATGAAGTGTTAGACAATTTAACTTATATAGAATCAAATGGTTTACAGACAACGACTGGGTTAGTTTATAGTGAATATAATATTTATACATCTACTGGTAGACCATCTAATAGATTTGGTGGTATTAACTTTGCTGCATTGAATAAAAAAGATGAGAGCAGAAAATCTTATATTAGTAGATTTAAAAATGGTGTATTAGTAGAGATGGATTATGATGCATATCATTTACGATTGATTGCAGATAAAGTTGACTATAAATTCCCAGAAGGTTCAGTTCACGAACATATGGCTAAGTTTTATGGTGTTGATTATGAAGAAGCAAAAAGACTTTCATTTCAGTATTTATATGGACATTTACCACAAGATGTAGTACAATTGAACCCATATTTTAGTAGAGTTTATGATTATATTAATGATTTATGGAAAGAGTATAATTTAAAAGATTTTATCGTTTCAGATATTTATAATAGACGATTATATAAGAAGAATTTACATGATATGAACGCTAATAAGTTGTTCAATTATACAATTCAACTTATGGAAACTGAAAATAATATGAGAGTATTATCAAAGTTGATTCCTGAAATACAGGAATATAAAAGTAAATTGATACTTTATTCTTATGACAGTTTTTTACTTGACTTTAATATGGAAGATGGATTAGATTATTTGAAGACTGTTAAAGGAATATTAGAACAAGATGGTGAATATCCCGTTAAAGTAAGTTGGGGATTGAACTATCACGAAATGAAAGATATCACGGAGAAATTTGTTGATTAAATTGAAAAGTTTACTTGTAGAGGGAAAGAAACCAACACTTAAGCTTAAATCTGGATCAGAGTTAGAACTTTCTATTTTACTTCAAAAAAAGTTTATTGAACAAATATCGTCTGTAGTAGGTAGAGATTTTGAAGATGTAATAGTTAAGTATTTTACAGGGGGATTTAAACAGACAAATGTTGGTACTGTT
>CALBXV010000483.1 GCA_937890045.1 uncultured archaeon | reverse complement strand
CTACCAGTCCCGCCTCTCAAAGCGAAACTAAATTTCCCATTTAACCTACCCATACCAATAAAGTCATTATCAGTACTTAAGGCATTAAGGAACGTAAAATCCATATTGTCATTAAGACCAGCCATATCCGACTTAGCCTTAAACCAGAATGAGTAAGTAAATGCTTTATTTCCTGTCGGAGTACCTTGAGTGAACGTTAGTTTTCCACCACTACTACCTTCACCAAACCGCAACGACTGATCAATCGTGTAAGCTTCTGCTGAACCACCACCAAAAACAATATTAGTCATGGGGCTAACTCACATTCAGTTGTCGGCCTACCTCTAACATATTCGTACCATCACTTCGGAACACAAATATATCTTTGGCACTGGCCGTGGTTGTTAGTGTAGGAGCAGTTCCTCCAGCCCATTTAAAAACGGTGTTCCAGGATGCTGTGCGACTTCCTGTTCCATCCTGAATTATTGTAATGCTATAGAAACCGCCATCAACCAGATTAGTCGGTGCATCGAATGTTGTGTTTGCTGTAAGAGTCAAATCACAAACTTGATTCAATGACAAATCCCAATCTTGTGTGGCATCAAAGGTAAGAGAAGTTGAATTGAAATTTTGTGTGCCTGTCCATTCTTGTGCATTGGTAGTGTCTAAAGAAACACTAACTGTACCCGATGTTCCGCCACCAGACAACCCGGTAGAAGCCGTAACTCCTTCAATATCTCCAGCAACTACAGCCCAAGTATTATCTCCGCGAAGATAGGTAGTAGCATCTGTTGTTCCCGTTGCTGACATATGAGCAACATCTACTGAACCAGATACCAACTCAGCACTATCTACTGATAATGCCGCCCATTCTGGAGCTGTCGCACCGGAATTTACTTGTAATTGTTGTCCTGCAGTTCCTTTGTTTAAGATACCAACAGTTCCGGCTCCGGTACCATATACTATGTCACCAGCAACAACATCGGATATTTTGTATTTAGCTACGGTACCACTAACAGCGGAAGTTAATGTAATATCTCCTCCAGCACTTTTGGCTTCCACAGCATCTACTTTAAGTGTACTCATTTTTTATTTCCCTTTATACGATTGTCCATGTAGAGTTGGTTCCTAATTCAACGGTAACTCCAGTGTCTATGGTCATGGGCCCTGCACTGGAAGCGTTAGTATTGTCAGCTGTTGTTACATCAGTAGCAATATTAGCAGCATTACCCACCATACCTAAAGTGTGATTAGCAAACCCATCCGAGGCTATGTTTAATCTATCAATATTGTTTGTTTCTAATCCCAAAGCAAAGGCATCTGTGTTGCCTAATGTTCTGACGGCACCACCAGCATCTCCACCATTCTTAAAATCCCCAGCTGATCCCCAAGAAGGATTCGCGCCAACACCACCACTCAATACAGCCTCACCCGAACTAGAACTTGCTGCTGTTAAAAGTGCCCAATCAGTTCCATTATAATACATAAGGTCACCCTGAGCATTACCAGATACATCAATATGTGTACCATCTACTGCATTGATGCCTACTGTTGGATCTCTATCGGGTGGAGCTGATCCTATATATGATGCCATTTATTCGTCCTCTAATATTTTTTGTTTATGCGTCACCAGAGTTTACTGACTCTAAGACTGAAAGAATGCAATCAGATACAGAAGCAACACTAGAAGCACACAATACTGCATCTCCCGGCTGTAATACAATCTTCTGACCACTAATAACTTTCAAAGCACCACCAACTGGCACTGGAGCGTCTTTTACAATATGAACTGTATCTCCTGTAGTAGGATCTACTTTTACACTTGTAGTAATATCTGAACTGTGAGTGTTAGCAATATCCAATTCTAATAGGATACAATGCTTACCGGCTCCAGCTGCTGAGGCAGTATAAACAGTATCATAAGTACCACTATCTACTGCAAGTCCTGTCTTGGTTGCGTTTTTAAATTCATTTGCCATTTTTTTATCTCTCTAAAATTTATCCTAGTGCAATTGCCATAGCAACACTAAACCCTTTATTGGCCTTTGTTCCTAGAGCCTCCACAACATCGGTTGGAGTACCTACATGGTCTGCTGTTAAGTTAGCTATATCTCCAACATCTGTGCCTAGTTCATTAAACTCTTGGCGCCATTCCTCAAAGGTTGACGTTTGTGGTGTGTTTCTATCTGCCATCTTCTACAAGTTTTCCTACTAGTGTTTTCATCATTGTTTTCAGTTCACTAATATCTTCTTTCATACTATTTATATCTTTTTCCTGTTTAATAATCTGTTCTTTTTGAAGTTGGTTGATTTTATGCCGTCTTTTTACAGCCTCATAAGCATTATTATTAGTATTCAAAATAGCACCAGTAGTTCCGTCTTTTACCAAATCAGAATGTCCTTCAATTTTTGTATACATACTAAACTGCCAAAGCCAAAGTTCTGAAGTTTCGGAGTATTGGTGGTTTAGACGTATTCAAAGATTTCATAACAACCTTGATAGCAAAGGATGAAAAATCTTCCAATGGCAATGTTGTCGTTGCTACATCATCATTATTACCAGCAGTAAATTCATACTCCCTAAAATCATCCGCGTCAATAGAAACCGGTACAGGCTTATCTGGTGCACCTGTTGTATTAAATCCAGTCCATTCAATATCATCAAACACTTGTTCTGAACTTGAACGTCTTATCTTATAATAAACCTCAATCTCAGCTTCAGCTTGTACCGAAGCATCTACAATAACTTTGATGGCTGTCGCTTCTTGTTTCAATTTAATTTCTTTGGTAAGATAGATACATTTATTATTATCACCTATGGGATCCAAAGAAGATTTGTAATTCGTTAAACTACCAACATCACCCGAATCATCAATCTTATTAATTCTATTAGAAATACAAATAACACCCATTTGACCTTTACCAATATCAATAACAGGAGTTACAGCATCACTTGTTGAAGTCATGGTGTTAGTCAGTCTGAAAGATTTATCACCGGCCAATTCATTCGTTTCATTAATCTGTGAAGCGATAACATAAGGTCGTGGGAACTCCCAGTTTTCATACAAAGGAATTTGGAACTTATCAGCATTGTCTGTTCGTTCAAAAGCCGTTTGTGTAAATGCTCCGGTCGCAGGCGAACCAATAGTTTTGCCTGTTGTTACTTGAGCATAAGTATCTACTGAAGTTCCTGGCAACTCCATAACTTTGACTTTCGGATACATAGTATCAAAAGGCACATTCTTTGTTATGAGTGTATTAGAACCACCACAAGTCATAGACTTTGTGGGTGTTGTAGTTGTAGTAATCTCAAAACTATCTAATTCCAATCCAGAAATTTGTGTATGTGTTTTGTTTATCTCGGTAAGAGGAATACCACACAACACATAATACTGAACTATACTATCATCTTCATGTGTTGTCGCTGTTGTTCCGCCTGATGCACGAGTACAACCTGTTATATCATTGCCTGAGATACCAGTATACTGGATAACTTCATCATCTATTTTAACATAACCACCACCTGTTGCCATATTAGCAGATGTTGTTAAGGTAATAGTAGTAGCTGTTGCTGTCAATTCAGATCCTTCATTCAATGTAGTATCAGAAATTTCAGAATGAGCATCTCTTATGATTACATTATTCTGAACATCATACATACCGTGTCCCCAATAATTAACCTTTACTGTAGTTGAACCACTTGAAATTTCTAAAGGATTCTTCTTCAGGTATCTTGTAAGACTATCTGACTTAGCAACAAAACCTGCAGGCCTATCCAATTCTTGGTTAGTCAATATTAAATTACCTGTCTTGGAATTATCAAATTTAGCACGATAGATTTCAAACTTCAAATCTTCATACTGTGATGGAGTCCAAGCAGAAGCGTTTTGTGACTTAAACAGAGAACCAAGATAAGGCTGTTCTGATATGGCTGAAGTACCACCAACATCTATTTCACCAATTCTAGATACCCAGGCTTTATAATCCAAAGAGAAACTTTGTAATATGATGGCATATTCTTGCATATGTTTTAGGTGCTGTGGCCACTCAAATGTAAATGTTGTCGGTAAAGTAGCATCATCTGAAACATTTATATCATCAGCTTCCAATGTCACCTGGCCACCGGGCAAAACTTCATCAGAAGGATATCCATTATTACAAGTTCTTAACTGACAAGTCACACCAGCAGGACTACTACTTGTATCTTTTTCTTTAAAGTAAACTGATACTTTTGTAAGAAATACACCTTCTGGGAATTCTGGATCTTGTATTGATATAGTTTGAGCTAAAGGATCCATCCAACCATGGAACGCAGTTGAAGTAGCTGTGGTTGAATCCGAAGCCGTGGCTCCATCGCGAATAACTCTAGTTTCTCGGAGACTATCATCCCTGGCTACCATACCCTGGCGCAAAGCATTTATTCTTTCTTGTTTTACTTGTTTCTGACCAAAGGCTTGGAAAATAGCTTCACCAGCAGTTTGAACATCTCCATACATTCGGCTATTAGAAATGCTGTCGGTTAGTCGGAATACTCCACGGCCAATCGGAAATCTCATTTCAGCTGAATTGGGTAATGAGAACGTAGCTGCCATCTGCCCCAATTCATTTGTCACCAAAGGCTGACCTCTGACACCACTTGTAACGTGAGGCATAACAGTTTCACCTGTAACAGGATGTGTATATGACTTATGTTCTTGTACCGTTGTACCATCAGCACCACGCTCAGAGATAGTAAAAGTTGTATCTGTCCAAGCAGTATAGACCATTTTTTCTCCGGTCACATATGATGTACCAGAAGTATCTGCCCAACGGTATTGGTCTCCCGAACCAGGAGCTAAATCGCCAGGGTCAAATGTTCTATCTGAAACTGTGGGGTCAACTACCTTACTCACGGTTAATGCCGCAGGAGGTGCTGGAAACCCCTGTGTAGATTCTACAGTAATAGTTGTAGTTGCTTTTGTAGCATTTACCGTCAAGGGTGAAGATGCTACTGAAATACCAGCTGGTCTTGTTTGATTACCAACATGGCGCTCATTAAATAAAGCAT
>CALBXV010000482.1 GCA_937890045.1 uncultured archaeon | reverse complement strand
TATGCAATCATCTTCTCTCATTGGAGCAGCTTTTTTTTCTGCTACTAATGGTGGTAAATCTGGATGTAATTTATGTGGATTTGTTCCTGGAGTATCTATAAATTCTAATACTGCTGTTGGGCATACATCTATGCATACACCATCAGCTATACATATATCAAAATCAACAGCTACAGTACTACCATGAATTCCTAATATTTCTGGAGCGTTAACTGGTCCATAAACATCATATGGTTTATCAGATTCAATCTTCTGTCTTTTAGATTTAAAATCTGGATCAATTGCTAATATATCTGAATCAGTTGTTGATTGTACACTTGCTTGTGGAGCAGCTGGAGTTGCTTGTGGAGCAGGTGTGCTTGCTTGTGGAGCAGCTGGAGTTGCTTGTGGAGCAGGTGTGCTTGGCTGTGGGGCTGTATTAACTACAGGTTTTGGAACAGGTTTACCTTCTGCATTTACATTGAACCAACTATAACATATATTACAGTGTACTTCTGTCACTCCTCCAACAGCTACTTTCTGTATTCTTCCTGCAGTATCTTCTTTGCACGTAGGGCATATTAACGACATTTTTTCTAATTATTATTTCATTATCCCATTATTTATTTTTATTGTATAACAAAGAGTTTATTTCGAATAACTGTTTATTTTATTTATGGATTTAGGTTTAAGTAATAAAGTAGCTATTATTACTGGAGGAAGTGCAGGTATAGGAAAAGCCACTGCTCTTAATTTATTAAAAGAAGGTGCTAAAGTTGCGATATGTGGAAGACGAGCTAAATTACTTGAAAATACAAAAAATGAATTTAATAAAAAAATTGGAAAATCAATTCTTACAGTAAAAGCTGATGTCAGTAAAGAAAATGATGTTAAACATTTTATTAATACAGTTCTTGATAAATTTGGTACTATTGATATTTTGATAAATAACGCTGGAAGACGTAATGCACATTCTTTTGAAAATGTAACTAATGAATTATGGAATGAAGATTTCAATCTAAAATTTTATGGTGCAGTTTGGATGTGTAAATATACATTGCCAATAATGAAAAAAAATCGAACAGGTCGAATAATTAATATTACTACAATTCAAGGTAAACAACCTGCTAAATCCTCTATACCAACATCTATAACACGTGCCGCTGGTATTGCATTTACTAAAGCACTTTCAAATGATTGTGCACAATATAATATTCTAGTTAATACTGTTTGTTTGGGATTTGTTAAAAGTGATCAATGGATACAAAGTAAGAAGTTAGATTTTCCAGATTTAACACAAAAACAATATTATGATAATATAGGAAAAGAAACACCTTTAGGAAGGATTGGTGAAACTGACGAAGCGGCTGACTTAATAACGTATTTGGCTTCAGAAAGATCTAGTTACATAACTGGCGCTGCTATTAATCTAGATGGCGGTTTATCTACTGTAGTATAAATTATACTACTTAAAATCGTTATTCTTGAATAATTTATCTACTGCTTTTTCTACCTTTTCTCGATGTTGTTCATCTGTATATATTCTTATTATATCCATAAAACCTGAGATTTCTTTTAACAGTGGCAATTCTGAGATTGGTTTAATTTCATATGTTTTTCCTATTGAACTATTTGAAACTAAAGTTAACGATGTTAAATTCTGACGTTTAGATGTATATGGTACAGAAGGCGTAGCTGAAACATCTAAATAAATACTATCATAATCAACATCTGCTATATTAGCTAATTCATTTGTTATTTCCTCTCTTATCTTTTTTTGTGTAAAAATATTTTTAATTATTCTATCATTTCCTTGACCAACTTTTTCATAAACACATTTAATTAATTTTCGATTTGTGTAATCAATTGCTAATGATCTAGCTAATTTTAAATGTGGTTTACCTTGAGTGTCTAAATTTGTTAAATTGTTTAATATTATCTCATCTGTTAATTTCATATATTCGTCTAATTGATTAATTTTTGTTAAATTTAATTCTTTGTCTGCTAATTGCATTGCTTTAATTAACATAACTTCTCCAGCTCTCACACTTCTATGAAAATATACTGCTCGAAACATTTCATATCTTCCTATAGCTAATGCTTCAAAAGCATATAATGCTGCTTTATCAAGTGCTAATTTATCATTTATAATCTCCATTGAATCTATTACTCTATGAACATCTACTTTTCCATATTCAACTCCAGTAAAATATGAATCTCTTAATAAATAATCCATTGTATCTACACTTAACCCGCCTCCTATTACATCATTAAGATATTGAGGTTTCTTATCACATGAAGCTGTAGATAATTTGGAAATTATTTTTAAATCATAAGAATTAGTTTTTAATATATCTGCAATTTTTGTTTCTTTAATAATCTTCTCTGTCATGTCCTCATGAGTTTTGTTCTCTTTCACATCTATTACTTCTTCAAAAATATGTGAAAACGGACCATGACCTATATCATGAAGTAAAGCAGCTATACGTATTTCTTCTATTATTCTATTTATATCTTCTTTTTTATCTACTATTTTAGATTTTAATCTTTGACCTACTAATCCTGCTAAGTGGCAACAGCCAATTGCATGTTCAAAACGTGAATGCTGTGCTCCTGGGTATGTTAAATGGGCACCAGCTAATTGTCTAATACGTCTTAATCTCTGAAATTCTTGAGTGTCAATTAGAGATTTTTCTATATCTGTTAAATGAATATAACCATGAATTGGATCCCTTAATTCTAAATCTTCATTCATTTAATTTATTAATTAAAAAATTAGGTTATAAGCGTGTTGGCATCTCATTATTTTTAAAAATCTATATTCTTAATTATTTTTATTAAATTTTTATTTACTGTTTTTACATTATCACTAGAGTTAACAATATTCAGTGTTCCATAAGGATAATATTTATTTAATTTCAAATAAATATCTTGAACATTTTTTAAGAAACTATTTTCTTCATATAAATCATTTTTATCTTCCATATTTTTATTTCTTTTATCCAACATCTCTATTGGCATATTAAGTATAATTATATTAGTTGGTTTTACTATTTTTTTTTCAAATTTCAGTATTCGTTTATGATCAATTCCTACTGCTTTTTGATAAGCTATATTACTTTCAGTCCATCTGTCTGCTAAAACTACATTTTGCTTGTTTATATTTAACCAATTTATCACTCTATTATTATATTGAGCTCTATCTAGTGACCATAAAATCCATGCATAATCAGGAGATAATTTTCCCCTAATAGAAAATTTACTTTCTTTTCCTAAATAAGCGCTAATTAGTGAGCCAATATATGTATTATATGCTGGTAAAGATATCTTTAGTACTTTTTTTTGCAATTTTACTAATATTTTATGAATTGATGTAATGTTTCTTAATTTATCTGGATTAAAACATTGTGTTGTTTTACCTGTTTTGTCAATACCTGTTATAACTATAAATCTTGTAAGGTTAGATTCTGCTGAACTTTTTACTAATTGATTTGCTGAATTTAATATATTTCTTAAAATAACCTCTGGAACATCTTTATTACTATCTAATTTGGTTTTAAGTTCTGTTAAATTTTCTGAGTTAACATATTCTTCAGTAATCTTTAATATATGTTCTAATTTCTTTGCTGAAATATTTTTAGGCATTTTAACCTCTCTTATTATCTTTATTCTTATTTCATTGTTGGTAATGTAATATCTGTTTGATGTTGATATTTTCCTTTTTTATCTGCATAACTTATTTTACATAATTCATCCGCTTTCATAAATACTGCTTGTGATATTCCTTCATTAGCATAAACTTTAGCTGGTAAATCTGTTGTATTTGATATTTCTATTGTTACAATTCCCTCCCATTCTGGTTCTAACGGAGTTACATTAGTAATAATTCCACACCTTGCATATGTTGAACGACCTACACATATTACTAATATCTCTCTTGGAATTCTAAAATACTCTATAGATTTTGCTAAAGCAAATGAATTTGGCGGTATTATTGCATAGTCACCCTCATATTCTTCAAACCTTGTTTTTTCAATATTTTTTGGATCAATTATTATTTCTTCTTGATAACTTTTTGTAGGTATAAGAAATTTGTTTGAGAGTGTCATGTCATATCCATAACTTGATAATCCTTTTTTATTAAAAGGTTCTATCATTCCTTTTTTTGCATATTCTTCTATTTTCCAATCAGGTAAAATCATTTATAATTTAATTAATTGTATCAAATTTAAATATTGACAATTTTTTTATTAAAAAGATTTATTGCATAAATAATATTACTTTATTGTTGATAGAATATATAGAAAATAAATTACTTAAATCCAGATCTATAGAAAAACGTCAATATCAGATTACACTTGCTGATAAATGTTTTAAAGAAAATTTATTAGTTGTACTTCCAACTGGGTTAGGTAAAACTACTGTGGCTCTTCTTACTATAAGTAAATTTCTTTCTATTAACTCTGATAAACAATATCTTTTTCTAGCTCCTACTAAACCTTTAACAAATCAACATTATCAATTTTTAAAAAATAGTCTGAATATCGATGAAGAAAATATTATCTCAATTACTGGTGAAGATCCTTTAAAAACACGGAAATCTAATTGGAATAAAAAAATTATATGCGCCACACCACAAATTGCTTGTTCTGATATATCTAAAGGTTTATTTAAATTATCTAATTTAGCACTAGTTATATTTGATGAAGTTCATCGTGCTGTTGGTAATTATGCATATGTAAAATTAAATTCTTATCTCACCTCATTTCCAAATCAAATTAGAATTATTGGACTTACTGCATCATTACCTCATCAAGAAGTGAAGATTAAAGAGATTATGAAAAATTTATCTATAGAAAAAATTGATATTAAAACTAATCAAAGTCCAGATGTCATTCCATTTATACAAAAGACTGATATTAAATGGATTAAATTAGTATTACCTGATTATATAAATAAAATTCGTGATTATATTAAACAAGCATTAAATGTTAGAATTCAAGTTTTAAAAAAAAATGGATTAATAAACACAACTTTTGTTTCTCATTCTGCTTTGTTAAAGTTAAGAACTGATGCTAGACTTAGTGGTAATAAACTTCTATGGAAAGAATTATTGAATTCTATACGCCTTAATCATGCTTTGAATCTAATTGAAACTCAAAGTGTATATTCTTTTGTTAAATACTTCGAAGATCTATTTGAAAGTTGGAAAGGAAATGATTTGAAATCTGATGATACTGTATTGAAAGCTTATAATTACTCTATTTCATGTTTTAACAATCAAACTGAACATCCTAAAATCAACAAATTAAAAGATATATTGTTTAATCTGAAAGACAATGATAAAGTTATAGTTTTTACTAGTTATCGAGCTTCAGTTGAAGTTATATGTGAACATCTCAAAGATACACAAATTAAATTTGAACGTTTAATAGGTAAAGCTGGTAAAACAGGTCAAAATCAAAAGAAACAAGCTAGTGTATTAGATGGTTTAAGAAATGGTGAATTTAATGTTTTAATAGCAACTCAAATTGGAGAAGAAGGATTAGATGTTGCTGAATGTAATAATGTTATTTTTTATGATAATGTGCCTAGTGCTATTCGTTATGTACAAAGAAGTGGAAGAACTGGTAGAAATTCTCCAGGTAAAATTCTAGTATTAATGTCTGAAGGAACTCGTGACGAAGCATACTATTGGTCTGCAATTAGGAAAATGAAAACTACCGCTAATACTATTAAAAATATTGATAACACTGTATCTGGTAAAGAAAAAAACAAAGAAAAATTTGAAGGTCCGTTAGATAAATATGTTAAATCTACTACCACTCCTGTTATTTATGTTGATTCACGTGAAAACATCTCTTTAGTTAATCAACTTAAAGAATATGATATTGCTGTTGAAATTAAAACATTATCTGTTGGAGATATAATTATTTCTGAAGATGTTGTTATTGAACGAAAAAAAATGGAAGACTTCGCTAAATCACTTATTGATGGTAGATTGTTTAAACAATTAATATCTATGAAAAATAATTACGTTAAACCTGTTTTAATTATCGAAGGCAACGCTCTTTTAGGCTCAATCACTAAAGCATCATATTATGGAGCATTATCTAGTATAATTGGAGATTTTGAAATATCCATAATAACAACTAAAGATGAACGTGAAACATCAGAATTTGTTTATTATATTGCTCGTCGAGAACAATTAGATCAAAAAAAAGACGTTAAGATACGTTTTGGTAAAAAACCTTCTAACATAAATGAAATTCAAAAATATGTTGTAGCAGGAATTCCAGGAATTAATAATGCAATGGCTGATAAATTACTCAAAAAATTTCGTAATATACAAAATCTATTTAATGCCGACATAAAGACTTTAACATCCATAGATGGTGTAGGTAATAAAACCTCTTCTAAAATTAAAGAGATTTCTACACATGATTACGATGAATAATTATAAATTATAATTATTTTAATTTAATTCTTCCAATTTTGTAATAAATTAGTTAGTAATCTTACACATATTCCTGTAGCACCTTTTGTTAGATAAGATTTCTTTGGAGTTGTTTCTTGAATCCAAGCTGTACCAGCAATATCTAAATGAGCCCAAGGATATGTTTCAACAAATTCTGCAAGAAAAGCAGCTGCTGTAATTGTACCTGCGCCTTTTATTCCAGTGTTTCTTATGTCTGCTACATCACTTTTAATTTGACTTGTATATTCTTCCCACATTGGTAATTGCCATACTTTTTCACATGTGTTATTTCCAGCTTTGATTATCTTATCAATTAATTTTTGATTATTACCCATTAAACCACTTGCAGAATTTCCAAGCGCTACTATACATGCTCCTGTTAAAGTTGCTAAATCTATTATTGCTTGTGGTTTCCATCTTGTTGAATAATATAATGCGTCACCTAATATTACTCTACCTTCTGCATCTGTATTTATTATCTCAGCAGTTTTCCCATTAGAGAATTTCAGAATATCTCCTGGTTTATAGGCTCTCCCACCTGGTAAATTTTCAGTAGCAGGTATAACTCCAATTATATTCATAGGTAAATTCAATTTTGCAACAGTCACCATCGTACCTATTACCGTCGCACCCCCAGATTTATCATATTTCATTTCTTCCATTTTTGATGAAGGCTTTATTGATATTCCACCACTATCAAATGTAACTGCTTTACCTACTATAATTATCGGTTTCACATTATTTGTCGCATTATTATGTTTAATTATTATTAGTTTCGCAGTTTCATTACTTCCAGAAGAAACACCTAAGATTCCACCCATCTTCAGTTTTTTCATATTCTCTTCGTCTATTATTTCACAATTTAAATTATGTTTATTTGTAATTTCTTTTACTTTTTTGACTAATAGATTTGGTGTACAATCACATCCAGGTGTATTAGCTATATCTCTTGCAATTTCTACACCTTCAACTACAGCTTGACCAATTTTAACACCTTTTTTTACTTCTTCTAATTTTACATCTTTTTCAATTAGAATATTTAATTTGTAGGATTTTTTATTATTATTCTTATTCGTCTTATAATTATTAAAATCATATAATGCTAATTTCGATCCTTCTACTAAACTTTGCGCAAACTCAGAATAATTTACTTTACTAATTTTTGGAATTATTATTCCATAGTTATTAAGTTCTAACTCCTTTATTTTACTAGCAACATCGCCCCCAGTCATTCTTATTGTTTCCATGTCTAAATTATCTGTTTTTCTAATATTTACAATAATAATTTTTTTTATTGCTTCACTCGCAGTATATATTATATGTAATTTTTTATCATTATTTGTTAATTTGTTTATTTTTATTATTTTGTTTAGAGAATTATCTGTTATTTTATTTAGTTCTTCTATCATTATGTTATTAGTTATTTTTCCATTAACTGAATAAAGTACTATTGCATCAAATCTCTGTTGAGATAAATTTATTAAATCTATTTTAATATCCATTCTATCACACAACTAATTTAATAAATCATTCAAGTTGATAAATTTTTAATTTAAATTTATGAAAAAGGACAATTAGATTTCACCTAAACACCAATGAATTTTTACCTTAATTAATAAAGACAATTTATACATAATATTTATTATGAGAAGTGAAACTTTTAAATCGTTAGTAAGTAAACCTGTACATGATTTTTATGGTCGAGAATTAGGTAAAATCATAGGAATATATGTTGATAATCTTGGACAACTTAAATCTGTTGGTGTAGATGAAGGTCATGGAAATCTAAAGGAATATTCAAGCACTAATATTGTATTTGAAGAAGGTTCTTTAGTTATTGTTCCTAAATGGCGTGTTGAAATAGAAAAATTCAAAAAAGAAAATGAAATTGCTCAAAAAAGATCTAAAGCTCTAGATGAATTACTTAATGATGGTGAAATTGATCAAGAAGTTTATGATAATCTAGGAAAACAATATAATATTCAATCTGATAATTTCAAACAATCTTATGATGATCTAAGTGATTCTTTAAAAACACGATTAGATGAACTTGATTCTCGTCAATCACAATTGAATACATTTATTGCTAATATTAAAATACAACATAAAACCGGTGAAATTGACTCTGATACATATGATACTACTATTGATCATATAACAAGTATGCAAAAAAGTGATGAATCTGAAAGAAATGATATTATGGGCGTTATTAAATCTGTTGAAGCAAATGATCAATCAACTAATGAAGATTCAGATATGACTGCTGATTCTACAGAGAGTTCTAATATGAATGAAGATTCAGATATGACTGCTGATTCTACAGAGAGTTCTAATATGAATGAAGATTCAGATATGACTGCTGATTCTACAGAGAGTTCTAATATGAATGAAGATTCTAATGAGAATGAATCAATGGAAGAGCCGGTTGTTAAAACTTCAGATGTAGTTGAATCATCTGATGATACTGATCAATATAATAACCAGGAACAAATATCCAACTATTAATAATTTTTTAATAATGAGATTGCGCAATGTTTTCTCAATTATTATTCAAAAGTTTACAACTAACTAAACCTCGATCCTCTATCTATATTGGATTACTTAGTATAATTACTTGTAATTCAATATTATTAGGTATTTTCTTTTCATCATTTTATATTCTTCCAACTATTTTTATTTCATTTTTTATAATTATGTTTATGTTATCCAGTGAGTTTATATCATCTTCTGAATATATTATTGAAGTTTTTAGTTCATTAGGAGCACGTAAAAAATTATTAATAAGTTATTTCTGTATTATTTTCTTAATAATAGGAATTATTGGAATTACTCTTGGAATAATGTTTTCAATAGGTTTTTATTATGTTGTGGGTTTTCTAGCACCTGTTTTATTATCATCTATAGATCTGTTTAACTCTATTATTATGTTATATACTGTATTTGTAATTATATTAGCAATGGGACTTGGAACTATCTTTGGTGTTATTCGCGCTTTTAACAATGTTACTAAATAAAGGGATTAACTTTGAAAGAAACTGATGTTATAGTAAAATTAACTAATGTTACCATGGGATATCATACTCTAATTCATAAAACTGATGTCTTTAAAAATTTTAATTTAGAAGTTAAGAAAGGAGATTTTGTTGCATTAGTAGGACAAATCGGAAGTGGAAAAACTAGTTTAATTAATTTAATCTGCGGATTCAATAAACCATTAAACGGTAAAATTTATGTTGAAGATCAAGAAATAACTTCGTTAAATAATGAAAAATTAATTAATTTACGTTCACGTCTCATTGGTGTTGTGCCACAAACTCAAAATTTAATACCTAATCTTACTGTATACGAAAATATTCAATTACCACTAGTTATAAATAAATATTCTAAATCTGATTTATCTGAAAGAGTAGTTAAAATTCTTAAAATGATGAATCTTTTCAACTATTCAGAAATGTTAGTGAAACATTTGAGTGTTGGCGAGAGGCAATTAGTTGCTGTGGCAAGATCATTTGCGTCTGATCCACCTCTTATTTTAATGGATGAACCTACAGAAGCTTTAGATCCAGTTATGAGTGAATTAGTTATGGGCTTTATAAGAGGAACAAATTTGCTTAAAGGTAAAACATTAATTATAACTACACATGATAAAAAAATTATGGACATTGCACAAAGAATAATTAGAATTTAACCCATTTATTCTCTGATGCAATTACTTTTGTATGTAATAATTATGCGTTGAACAATAGTATTCTTATTGTTAATGCTATGTACTGTGCTTGTTGAGGATCTGCAAATGTTTTAACGTTGAAATTTATTACTTTAGATTCTATTTTTAGAATATTATTTGTTAATATTCTTAAACTATTTCTATTTTTCATATTGTTTCATATTGTACGAATACTTGGTAACATTTGATGGCCGCAACAATCTGGTACGTTAGTACACTTGTTTTTACACATACTTATTCCACATATTTCACACGTAAATTTACTCATATTTTCACCGTTAGTTTATTGTAAATTTTTTGTATATATATGTAAGACGTTTACAATATAATGTATATACAATAAAGTATAAATATATTACAAAGTATTACAATACATCTTGAAATCTGCAAATAATATAAGATCTTTTAGAATGAAAGACGATATTGATAAATCCTTACTAAAAATTAGTGATGAAGAAGATATTAGTTATAGTTCATTAGTTTCTCAAATATTTGTTAAACATATTGAATGGGATTATCGAACTGAAAAATATGGTTATGTACATCTCAGTAAAGCTTTTTTTAAAGGATTTATTGAATTATTAACAGCTGATCAACTAATAGAAGTAGGAAAAAAATTAGGCAGTAGTTTACCAAAAGAATTTATTATGTTTTGGTGGAAACAAATTAATATTAATACTTTTTTTGAATATATTGACATCCTTAGTAAATACGCTGGTATATTTCAATCTGAAAGAATAGAATTTACTGGATATGATGTAATTACTTTACATCATGAATATGGTAGAAAATGGTCCTCTTTTCTTGGATATTATATACAAGCCGCAATCAAAACCTGTTTAAATATACAAGCTAAAATTGATTTAACTGATAATTCCGTTATCGTAAAATTTAATACTGCAACTTAACTTCAAATAATAATAAAGAATGTCAATTAAACATCATTTTTTACCAAATTCTAATTATGATTTAGAAAGTAAAATGTTGAAAGAATTATCATTAAATTCTATTTCTGATTTATTTTCTGATATTCCAAATCATCTTCTACTAAAACATAATCTAAAATTACCTAATAAACTAGAAGAACTTAATCTACTTCAACATTGTGAAAATTTATTATCTAAAAACTTTGTTTACCCAAAAAAATTATGTTTTTTAGGAGGCGGTGCCTGGCCTCATTATGTACCTGCTGCGGTTGATGAAATAACTTCTAGATCTGAATTTTACACATCATATACGCCATATCAACCAGAAATTAGTCAAGGAATGTTACAAGCTTTATTTGAATATCAAAGTTTAATTTGTGATCTTACTTCAATGGATATAACTAATAGTTCAATGTATGATTGGACTACTGCTGCTGGAGAAGCAATTCGTATGATCATCAGGGTTACAAATAAAAATAAAGTT
>CALBXV010000481.1 GCA_937890045.1 uncultured archaeon | reverse complement strand
ATGGTGTTATAAGATTAGGAGGGAGTGGAGGTCCTTCAAGTCCAACTGCAGATACCGCTGGTATCTATATGGATGGTGGAGGAGCACTAAATGTTTATGGTGATGCAAATAATTACTTTAGATTTGATGTTGGTGGAACACCAGTATTGGATATGAAGGCAGAAACATTTTATTTAGGTGGTTCTTCACAATATGTTAGTGGTTCTAATGGTAATTTAGAAATAAGTTCAAGTAATTTTCATTTAGACAATAGTGGTAATGTTACAATGACTGGTACAGTTACTGCTGAAGCTGGTGAAATTGGTGGTTTTACAATAGGTACAGATTTAGATTCAACTTCAGGTACATTAAAACTAAAAGGAGCAAGCGGACAACTTACTGCATCTGCTGCTCAGATTACAGGTAAAATAACGGCACAAACTGGAACTATTGGTGGATTTAATATCGGTAGTGATTTAGATGCTTCATCTGGTACATTAAAACTAAAAGGAGCTAGTGGACAACTTACTGCATCTGCTGCTCAGATTACAGGTAAAATAACGGCACAAACTGGAACTATTGGTGGTTTTACAATAGGGACAGATTTAGATTCAACTTCAGGTAATTTAAAAATAGCTGGTAGTAGTGGTACGGTACGTTCAGGTACATCATCTGGTCAGAGAGTAACACTTGCTAGTAACTCTTTAACATTTCACAATAGTAGTAATACACAAGTTTTACAACTTGTAAATTCTCTAAGTAAAACAATTAATATAGCAGGTGGTGGCTTAGGTGGTTCAGGTAATACAACTTTTACTTCAAATGGTGGTATTGATTTTGCAAGTGCAGGTGCTATTTTTATAAATGGAACTGCATCTGGTACTTTTGCTGATGTATTTATAGGTCCTAATAATATCATACACCAAGCAAACAATCAAACTGAAAAATACACATTTAGTTTAGGTAATTACCTAGATGATAGTTTTGGTGATGAAAAAAGTGTTTATGGTATGAATCTATTTGTATATCAAGGTGGTGATGCAGGTTCATCTGATATAAATATAGAAGCATTAAATGTAAACGCAACATATAATCAAGGCCTAGATTCTTTAACGGCAGGTTCAAAAATTAGAGGTGCTACCATAAAAGCTACAGATAATCCATATGGTCATACTTCAGGTAATGCTGCAGGTCTATATGTTGATTTAAAAGCAAAAGATTCAGGTTCTAATTATGGTATATATGTAGACTTTCATTCACAAGAAACGTTATTAGGTTCTGATGACGCCGTTAGTTCTGGTTATGGTGTATATTCAACTGCTAAAATAGCAAGTGAAAAAGATATCGTAGCTTTTGTATCTTCTGATAAAAGATTAAAAACAAATATAAAACCAGTAGATGATTCTTTAAACAAAATAATAAAATTAAATGGTGTTTCTTTTGAATGGAAAGATGGTTATGATGACAGAGTGCAAAATAAAACAAATCTTGGTGTAATTGCTCAAGAAGTACAAGAAGTTTTACCTGAAATAGTAAAAGAAAGAGATGATGGTTATTTAGCAGTAAAGTATGAACAATTAGTACCAGTTTTAATAGAAGGTATGAAAGAACAACAAACGCAGATTGATGAATTAAAGCAAAAACTTGAGGAGTTGTAATGGCTGCATTACCAGGTTCAGGTCAATTATCATTAGATGATATAATAAAAAATAGAACAGGCGCAGCGGGCACAAATGTATCACTTAAAGATGAATCAGAAGCGTTTGCTTCAGGTTCAATAGTAGCTGGTTCGGGAGATCAAACTTCTGCTCGATATGCTTTAGATGCAGACCCATACGCAATATCTGAATTTTATGCTGCAGATTATCCAAGCGCAATTATTACAGGTATAACATTTACAACAGCAGGTGGCACTACTGGTTATGGTGTGGATGGTGAAGATTTAGTAATATCATTTACAACAAATGGTCAAACGGGCGATTATGTAGTTTCTTTTCTTAATTCTGGTGGTAGTACAATTGGAAGTGCTACTGTAACTGTATCAAGTGGTACAAATGGAAGTTATACGTGGAGCAATTTGAATGTTAATGCAGGTACTTACAGACCACGAATTAGATTTGGAACTTTTAATGTTGAAGATGATGATTCTACATTTGTTTGGTATGACAAAATAACTGGAGCATCAATCAATAGTGTATCAACTCAATATGTAAATTCATCTACAGGCACTAATCCAATAACTTTTGGTTATTCAAATACAAATGGTATCGTAACAAGTAGAGCATGGACATTTACAAATGCAACAAATGGGAATGGTTCTGCAGTATCAATTACAGAATCTGCAGGCGAGACACCAGCAGTTACTTTTACAGGAACAGGAACATTTCCTATTGGATTAAGTTTATATGGAAATCCATCAAATGCAAGAAATGTAGATACAGATTCCATTAATGTGAATGTACAATATGTTAATGCTATAGATAGTATTACGCAATCACAAGGAAATGTTAATGTATCTGCAGTAGATGGTAATGAAAATGCTACTTTTACTTGTTATTCGGAAGGGTATAGTGGAACACTTACGATTGGATATGATGATAATGATTCCACCTCAGATACAGATTTATTAGGATCGGAACCAGAACCAGTTACTACATATTATCAAAGAGAATATATAAATAAAAGTTTAACTATAAGTTCTGCTGGTACATATTATCCAAAAGCATATCACGATGGAAGTGCTGTAGTGGGTTCTTCATTTATAGTAGCTCCAGCACTTGCTTATTCAACAACTAATAATCAAACGATAGATGTAGGTGCTACTCAAGGTATGGCAGCATCAGTTTCAGCTGGTACTAATGCATCAGTTGCAATTACATCATCACCCAATATTGGTGGTGGAACGACTACAGCAACTATGACACCAGGATCTAGTAATGGACGTTATACAATAAGTTACGCTGGTACTGCAAATTATTTACCCAATAATGTGAATAATCAAACAGATATATTAACTGTTAGACCGAAAATAGATTCATTAACTCCAAGTCCTTCTACAGTTTATGGGTTTGCTACTAGTTATACTTCGGGATATCGTCCAACTGGAGTTTCTACCACTAATACTACTGTAACTGCAGCGACAACTGGTACGATATCGGGAACAGGGTATAGTTGGACAAAACCATCTGGCGCAACTGTTGGTGGTGGTGGAACTGGGGATTCAACCGTAACAATGAATTTCTCGGGAGCATCTGAAATAAAAACATTTTACTTAACGGTTTCAGGTCACGCGATTGGTTCAGTTGATACAACTTCAACTCAAGCTAGTGCTAATGTAACTTATACAGCATATACACAACAAAATATAACTTCAGTAACACCCACATCAGGTGATTATAGACGAGGAGCCACTACAATTAATGTAGGTTGGACTTCTATAAATGTAGCGGCTGTGGATATTCATTTAGTAGCTAATAGCCAGCATACTACTACTATTCAACAAGCAAATGCTTACGATTCTTTAACTTCTGCAAATACTTCAGAAGGACGATCTTATAGTGCAGCAATAGTTGATGTAGGAAGAAGTAATGTGGGAACATATAATGTAAGAGTACGAGATGATGCTGATACTCTCCCGTCAACAACAGCAGTAAGTACAATAAATGTTTTAGATACTGCACCAACAACACCTGGAGCATTCCAAGATACTGCCGGTGGATATAATACTTCACTTGTTATGAGTTGGGCAGCAAGTTCTTATGTATATCAGTATATTCTTGAAAAATCGGATGGTGATTCTGATGGTAGTTATAACACAACTTTAGCAACTCAAACTGGAACGTCTTATAATCTTACTGCTGGTTCAACTTCTACATACGGTCCATTTTATTATAGAGTTAGAGCCAAAAATTTCGCTCAAGACGGGTTAACAACTGAATATAGTAATTATAATACACCACGAAGATATATAATTTATCCTACGTTGACAACTTCAAAAAACCAAATAACCCCATCATCAGCAACAATAACAACTGCAGGATCAGTAAGTTTTTCAACGCCGCAACCCGCAACTGATAATGTTAGTAAGTATGTTTATTCTACTACATCCCCTAATTGCTCAATAACAAACAGTACTCAAGGTGATGGTAGTAGTGTTATTTCTCATACTACTGCAGTTCTTACTTCTACATCGGTGGGTACAAAAACTATAAACCTGACGGTATCTGGATTAAGTGGTCAAAACAATATTTCAGGTGGAACTGCAACAATTACTGTAAATTATGCTCCAGAAGTTACGCTTGTTAGTGTTACTGGAGCTACTCCTACATGGTATACTTCGACAAGTTTAACTGTAAATACTGGATGGCAGGGATTTGCACTCAATACATTAGTAGATAACTTGCAGATAAAATTATTTAACAGTAGTAATAATCAAGTTGGAAGTACACAGACTATTTATGGGAACTCTATAGGACAGGGATCTGCGGGAGGAACTGCTAATTATAACCATACATGGGGAACGATTTCAGGTGTAGCAACGGGATATTATTTTAAGTCAATAGCATATGATGATGAAAATCAAGCTTCTTATGAAGCTACTTCAGCAACATTTGATATAGATGGAGTTTCATCATATACTGTATACGGTCAGGAAATATTTTGGAATGCAGGTATAATAGGATATGATACTTTAATATCTGCAGCGGATACAACTGCAGATGGTAGTAACACTAATATTACTGAAACTCTTTACGCAATCACAGGAACACTTGCAGATGGAGTCGTTCTATATGACGATGAAGATTTAGAACCCGCTCATAAATTTGATGGTAATTATAAATATTTTAAAGCTGGA
>CALBXV010000480.1 GCA_937890045.1 uncultured archaeon | reverse complement strand
AAAACAATTATATGCAAATCCACAGGCAGGAGATCCAGAATGGGCCGCGAGAAAAGTATATGTGGCTCGTTTGAGTGGTAGTGGAGATCAAATATGGGAATTTGATGGTGAATCAGATGCCAATACAAAAGCAACAGAGCTAAGTGATTCAGATTCAAGTGGAAGAACTTATAAGGTTATTGAAATTTAAAAAAAATCAATTTTTAGAATAAAACTTAATATTTATATAAATAATAAACTATAACACATATAGGAGAAATAGTTATGGCCGAAGATACAAAAGTTGTAGATTCAACAGAAATGAAGTTTACAGATGAAGAACTTCAATCGTTACAAACGTTACAAACAAATTATCAAGATAAACAAGTAAACTTAGGACAACTTTCAGTTCAAAGAATACTACTAAATCAACAATTAGAAGCTCTTGAAGCTCGTCAAGTTGAGGTAGAAACTGAGTACGAAGCAGTTCAACAGGAAGAACGTGATATAGTTCAAAAGTTGAATGAAAAGTATGGTCCTGGTCAATTAGACCCACAAACAGGAGTATTTACACCCTCACCTCCCCAAGTTGCTCAATAAATTAGTAATAAATTAAAAAAAAATAAGTAAAACATATACTTTAGGTAATTTACTTTATACTTATAGTAGAGTAAATATAAATAGTTTTTAATTATAAGATTTTAGGAGAAAAAATATGGCAGAGAGGATAGTTTCACCAGGTGTATTTACACGTGAAAAAGACTTATCATTTCTTCCTCAGGCAATCGGTGAAATAGGTGCGGCAATAATTGGTCCTACGAAAAAAGGACCAGCATTCACACCTACACAGATATCAAATTTTCAAGAATTTGAAGAAATGTTTGGCGGAGTTGATAATAGATTTTATACACCATACACGGTAGAACAATATTTAAGGAGTGCAGGTACAGTAACAGTAGTTAGAGTTGTAGGACTTGGTGGATATAAAGTTGATTCACTTGAATTGTTAGCCCACGGTTCGAGTCAAGCATCAAGGTCTATAGCAATTTTAGCACCATCAAGAGGTTCAAGTGGAACTGGTGATTTGAGTGCATCATCAGTAGCTGCAGGAGCTAGTTGGTCATCGTTTACATTAACAGTTTCAGGTAGTGATGTTTCAGCAGAAACTTATTCATTATCATTTGATACATCAAGTGCTAATTTTGTAAGTGATGTTATTAGTTCAGACCCACAATCTACAAAATCTGGAGGAAATAGTTCTTCAGTTTATGTATATAAAATGTTCAAGAATTTATCAATGAACACAAGTGGTTCTTCAACTAGTAATATTAGTGCATCAACATTAGTAACAAGTGATGGATTAGATTTTCAAGGAGGCGCGACTTCATTTAATAGTAAAGGTAATGCATCAACTTTTACTGGAAACAAAGATTATATGTTCGCAAGAACACCAACAATACAATCACAAACAGTTGGTGGTCAAAAATATAGTTTGTTTAGAGTATATAGTCGTTCACATGGTACTGATATAAATACTTCATATAAAATTAAGATATTAAGTATTAAACCTGCAACTGATGTAGCAGGTTCTGATTATGGACAATTTTCAATTCATGTTGTAGATGTTAGTAATGATGGCACTTTAGAAGAGTTTGACAATTTAACATTAGATCCGGCTTCACCAAGTTATTTTGCAAAGAGAATTGGTGATAGATGGGTTGAAATAGATACCAATGGTAAATTAACTTATTATGGTAATTATCCAAATTTAAGTAAATTTATAAGAGTTGGTGATTTTTCTGATATGGAAGAAGATGGAGTATTTAGATTTCCAAAATCTGTAGTTCCATTTGGACATGCAGTACTTAGTAATCCAAGTCCTGGTGGTACTCGAATACCATCAGCTTCTTTCAAAATAACTCAAACAGATACTAATGGTACATTTGACGCATCTGTACCATATGGTATTGATTTACTTACTAAATACATTAAAGAAGATAACATGCAATACCTAGCACCGATAGCAAATTCGGCTAATGCAGGTAATAATGTAACTATGAGTCTTTCTGATATGTTCGGAAATAATGATTTTGATACTTCAATATCTTCAACTTATACTACTGGTTCTTCCAACCTTTCATTAGCGGACTCAGCAACACAACAGTTAAAGTTTGTTGTTCCTTTCCAATGGGGATTTGATGGAAGAAATCCAGCAACACCTTATTATGTAGGTAGTGATATTGTAAATTCAAATACACAAGGATTTGATTGTCAAAGTTCCACTGCTAGTGGTTCAATAGCTTATAAACGAGCAATTAATGCAATTAGTAATCCTGATGAATTTGATATTAATCTATTAGTAACACCCGGTGTAATTCACGGATTACACTCATCTGTAACTAATCATGCAATATCTAAAGTTGAATCTCGAGCTGATGCATTTTATATACTAGATGCAGCAGGATATGGAGATTCAATATCAACAGTTAAAGCTACAATTAAGACAGTAGATACTAATTATGCAGGTACATATTATCCATGGGTTAAGATAGAAGATAGAGATACTTCAAGACCAGTTTGGGTACCACCTTCAGTAGTATTACCTGGTACAATAGCATATACTGATAAAGTAGCTCACGAATGGTTCGCACCAGCAGGTTTGAATCGTGGTGGATTAACTACAGTATTAGAAGCTAAGACAAGATTGACTCATGCAGAACGTGATGATTTGTATGAAAATAGAATTAATCCTATAGCTTCATTTCCAGGTCAAGGCGTTGTTGTTTTTGGACAGAAAACACTACAATCTAAACCATCGGCATTAGATAGAATTAATGTTCGTAGATTGTTAATTGCAATGAGAAAGTTTATTGCAAGTGCATCAAGATACTTAGTATTCGAACAAAATAGTCAAGCATTGAGAAATCGTTTCTTGAATATTGTGAATCCTTATCTTGAACAAGTACAACAAAATAGTGGTTTAAGTGCGTTTAGAGTAGTGATGGATGAGTCTAATAATACACCAGATGTAATAGATAGAAATCAATTGGTTGGACAAATATTTATTCAACCAACACGTACAGCTGAGTTTATTGTATTAGACTTCATCGTACAACCAACAGGAGCCGCGTTTCCTGAGTAAGTTTGACTTATAACAAATAGTAACGTATACTAGAAAAACCTCACTTTATTGTGGGGTTTTTCTTTATGTGTTATAAATTATTGAAAATTTATTTAATTGATATTTATTTATGAGTAGAAATAAAAGACTTTTTAGGAGATTGAAGAAATGGCTACATTAGACCCGTCAGAAATTATGTTCACACCATTTGAACCGAAAACTAAAAATCGGTTCATCATGTATATAGAAGGTGTACCCGCTTATTTAATAAAAACTGCTAACAGACCTCAAATACAGTTTGAAGAGATTGTCTTAGACCATATTAATGTCAAGCGTTATATTAAAGGTAAAGGAGCATGGCAACCAGTAGATATTACTCTTTATGATCCAGTTGTTCCTTCTGCAGCACAAGCATGTATGGAATGGATACGACTTTCACATGAATCAGTTACAGGTCGTGATGGATATTCTGATTTTTATAAAAAAGACGTAACATTTAATATGTTGGGTCCAGTGGGTGATGTGGTTGAAGAGTGGTTATTAAAAGGTACATATATTGAAACTGCAAACTTTGGTGATTTAGATTATGCATCTAGTGATCCAGCAGAAATTACGTTAACACTTAAATACGATTACGCAATCTTACAATTCTAACAGGAGTTTAAAATGAGTGAATGGGTAGCACAAAATTGGGAATATA
>CALBXV010000479.1 GCA_937890045.1 uncultured archaeon | reverse complement strand
AATATTCTCAATTTATTATTAACTAAATGAAATGAATATGCTGATTTTCTAATCTCATCATTTAATTCTATAGCCTGTACTCTCAACAAATCCTCAAATATCGGCATCATTGTAAATGAAACAGCGGGGGAATACGAACCAAAACCAAATCCTTCAATTAAATTTTGAGTTCCATATCCAGTTGTTGCGTATGGGTCAAAATATCTTTGAATTGCTGGAGTTGCTCCATGATAAACTCGTCTAATTTCAATTGCTTTACCAGATTCCGATACTGCTGCATATAATGCATTTAAATCATATTCTTGAGAACCACTTGTTACTGTAATTGAACCTTTCTTTAAATCTACATTTCCACCAACGGGTAAAGTAGCTTCTGTACCATATTGTTTAGATAATTGTACACTTCTACCTAATGTTGGTGTAACATTTTTATGTGTTAAATCTGAACCTGTCGATTGTCCTCTTAACTGTAATAAGTTATCTAATATATTAAATTGATTAACTTGTGAGGAATATTCTGTAATAGATTCTTCATAACAAGCATAAAATGACCCAGATTGTAATTCAACATCCATAACAGGATAACCAAGCCGTCTAGCAGCCCAATCTGCAAATCTATCTACAGAATCATTTCCTGAACCAGCAAATATAGCATCAGCATCATACCACCCAAATGGTGTTTGACCTGATCCTGATGAAAATGAACTACTTCCTGGCCAAATTGGTGTTTGTGCCATTTAAACTTCTCCAAATTAAATAAAGTTATTCACTAATAAATAGTTAATTGGGGAAAAGAAAGATTATAAGAGTTATAACAAATTAATTTAATCGTGTTCTTGTTCGTTGTTTTGGGGGCCTTTATCAGTTGTTACTAATACATTATTTGCAAAATAATTATTACTATTTGAATTAATATCGGTACTATCTATAAAATAGGTTTCAAATTCATCATCTATATCTTCAAACCCTACTATTGTAACTGCCCCATCAGTAAATTTTGAATAATTACCATTTACTTCCAAACGAAGATCATCTAATGTTTTTGCATTATCCGTCACAGGAATCCCACCAAGTTTTAATTGTGATACTTCCCATTCGTTTTTTGTGGTTATATTACTAAATCTTAAATCTTCTATATCATATTTAGTTTCTGTATATTTTTTTTCAGGAGAATAAGATTCCACTCCAACATTACAACAAAAATGATATCCCAAATTCTTTATCCACTCATCAACCTCGTCTATATCTGCAATTGTATTTGCCCGAGCCCCTACTCTATCATATTCTTCCATGTTTTCACTAACTTCACTACATCCACGAGTTTCTATACCACCATTTCCATCTTCACGATAAAGAATTCCACATGGTAGAGCTTGCATTCTTAATGGGTGTCCGATAGTAGTAATTAAATCAGTTCCATCACTAAATTTTATTTTAACTAATTTAGTAGCTTTTTGTTTTTTTACACTTCTAACCGTTGTATATGTTGGTATATTATGTGATGTATGTGCGCCATCGTAATCGTCTGATGCCATATCGAATGTTTTTATAACATCCCCAATCTTAATTTCTTCTATGGGTTTCTGATAATCATCTTGCATGGTAATTAACGTACCAGATGATAATCCAGGGTCAATCTGTTCCATTCTTAACCTACACCTAATCCAAGTAATACTCCATTTGCAAAGAAAAAATCACCTTTATCTAATCCACCAATACAATACATAGTAAAATCATCCTTACCTTCTTGTGATTCTATATCTGATACTGTTACATCATATGATAATCCTTCACCATCATCTACGAAAACGGGGTCATTAGCTGAAATTGCTGAAAATCTACTTTCAGGTGCACCACTTTCTATTTCTTCTTCAGTTCGTTCACCTGCACCATACAGTTCTTCTGCTGCTTCTTTACTTGCAACTATCCAATTATGTCCAGATTTCACACCATGTAATGGACTATCTGATGATAATACCAAATCAGTATCATTACTTAATGATATTTTACTTACATCTACTCCCTCAATACTATTTTCTTCTATATCGGTAATAGCTGCTGCTGATTGTTCATTCTGTTCTATATGTGCACTATCAAAATCTTCACCAGTTGCATAATATGTTTGTATTTTATCACCTTCTGCAAGTTCTTCTATTGCTTTTTGAGAACCATCTTCTAAAGTTATCAAAGTGCCTTTGTTTAACCACGACAAATTTGCCATCTTGTAATCTCCTAATTAAAAATTTAAGATATATAATCTCTACTATAAATATAATGATCACAAAAAAACCCCAATCTAATTAAAAATTGGGGCTTTTTCAGTTATCTTATCAGATACTAACTATTATACATAGTTAACATCAGCAACGATGACTTTACCGTAGAATTCAGGACGAACCATCTTCTTCGCGTAACGAGTCATTACACCTTTACGTGGAGTAAAGTTAGTTGGGTCATAGACCAACGGAGTCATGATAAGAGGTACATACGGTGCATATACAGCACCTGTTTCTAAGAAATTGCTTCCTCTGAAACCGACTAAGATTTGATTCTCAATCATGTATGGGTTCTTATAAACAGTATATCTGTTGTTCAATTGACCAACCTTCTGTACGCCCATTGCGTAAGATGTGTTGGTTGCATCACCGTCTGTATCAGCGGCGTAGCCAGGGATACTTTCGATGATTGTTGCAGTTTCAGGAGAAACTACGATGAAGTTTGCACCACCGCGTAGAGTCTTCTGATGAATTGCGTTACTTACACTTTGTATCTTGTTACCAAGAGTCTGGAACCAAGTTCCTTTTGTGTAAGCATTGGAATTACCAGATGCTTCAGCAAATAAT
>CALBXV010000478.1 GCA_937890045.1 uncultured archaeon | reverse complement strand
ATCAGCAAGCATGGAAGCAATAATATTAGGACCAGTAAATGTATCTTCCCCAGCCCGTAGGGATACATTAAACTCTCCAGCATCAAGACCACCCAAGGTCTTTTGCTGACCTAGTTTCTTCATAATATATCTAACTTCAGCGTTCTGGCTATCAGAATACAACTTCTCAAGATTAAACCTATCTACCTCTACACCCTTAGCTTTTGCATCATCAATAGCTTTATTTATTCTCTCGTCTTTTTTGAAACTACTAAAATTCCTATCTACAATAGGATTATAATCAAAAATACCACCTGAATATATAGAATCACCTACAGTATTTACTTCATTGTACCACTCATTCTGAAGACCACGTAAAAAATCCTGCTCACCTTTTGCTCTCATTTGCTCGTTGAGCTGCATACCCATTAACTGGTTCTGTTTTTGAGAGGTATCATTCTCAAGTTCTTGACGTTTTCTATGTAGTTTTATATCCGCATAACTACGTGGGTCTCTATTACGAGGAATTAAATCACCGAAACCACCTCTTCCACCACCAGTACCACTAGTATCTACCCCTCCAAAGGAAGTTTGTCTACGTCCATATCCTCTTGTTGTTCCGTTTGCCATTAGTAGTAGAACCCCCTGCTTTGCTTATACATATCCCATAAGTTTTTTATACCCTCTCCGCCAAATTTTTCTAAACCCTGTCCCGCTAGAAATCCCATAGGACCACCCATCATGCTTCCACCCATCTTTAATAGGCTCAGCAAACCACCACCAGTTTGTGTCATTGCCTGATTCCGGTCTCTCAAATTAGACTGATCTAAATTGAATGCCTGAGTATTTAACTGTTGCCGATCTTGGAGATTTGCATCATAACCTTGCTGTCCCATTTGCATCATATCCCCAGATAGATTAGCAAGATTTTTAATAGCTTCATTACCCCTTCCACTACTACTCACCCGACCTAGAGCAGCACCTAACCCACTACCCGGTGATACCCCACCTTGTGCTAACATCCTAGAAGTATTCCTAGCATCACCAGCTGCTAAATCCTGACCTGCTCCCATAATATTCAGTCTTAATGCATGAGGAACATTGCCTTCCATAAGATTGCTATAATAATCTTGTTGCTTATCCATCATGTCTTCTACACCTTCGCCCATCAAAGAAGACCTCATCTGATCCCCACTCGTCTGCTGCATAAAGTTAGGTTGCAGACCCTCGTATAACTTGTTGGACATTCCACCCAAACTACTTGTTAACATATCAATAAAGCTCATAGCGATAGTTCTCCGTGTTAAATTTAATCATTTTTACCATTTTTATCAAGCCTTTAATGCGTCTACCTCTGCCTTTAATTCTTTTACTGCCTTCACTAATAGTGGTACCAACATATCTGAATTAAGTTTATGAAAATCTTCATATCCATAGTCCGCACTAGTCGTTACTCCTTCTGGTATAGCTGTCTTAAATTCTTGTCCTAAAAATCCCCATCTTTTATTATCTTTATGACCGCTTTCCTCGCAATAATCTGAATTAAAATTAAATGTCACAGGTCTTAAAGCAGTTACTACAGATAATGCATCATCTACTTCTACAATATTTTCCTTTACCCTCTCGTCTGAAGTTTGTTGCCAGACAGTAGTATTCGTTCCATTAATAACATCTCCATCATACACAAATTTTGTATAAAAATCATCTGCAGAACCCACGCCACCATGTCTAAATGTCAACCCCATTCTACCATCGTAATAATTTACTCCCCCTATAGAGCAAACCCATCCTTGATGTTCAGAACTATTAGATGAATCATTACTATACCAACGTAACCCACCAATATTATGGTTAGTAGATACTTCGGTATCCGTATTATAAATCTCATACCACCTATCGCTACCAGTATCACTTGATTCTAATCTCATACGTGTATGATTAGGAGTAAATTCATTGGCTCCTGCATTCGCCTCTATCTTTCCATCATCATCAAAAGTTACCTTGTTATAACCACCCTTATTAAATATAAGGTCATCACTATCAACAAATAACTGCCACCAATTTGTCGAACCAGAGTCTGCAGAACTAGTATCACCATGCTCTATTAATCTTAAGCCCATTCT
>CALBXV010000477.1 GCA_937890045.1 uncultured archaeon | reverse complement strand
CATAAACACGGGATTAACTGACACTATTTCTACATCTGGATATTCTTTATCTTTAAACTTTTTCAAGTTTATCCAATCTTCTTTAAGACTAATTCCTCTATGTACATCCTGCATTTCTATTTCAGAATCAACAGCATTTTCAGGATTCTCTACATTACCAATTTTATTACCATCGTAAAAATGATATGTATCCATGTCTGTATCTAAATTAGGGCCACTCGAAAATGCGGAACAATCCGCTCCAACTAAATAAAGTCTTCTAATTCCTGTAAAAAGAATGAATTGTATAGCTCTAAAACCAACTCCATGTCCAAATATATATTCTTTTGTTAAATCTTTAGCGAAAGGTAATTTAATAGTTTCAGCATAAGGTAAAGCTCCATAAACATTCTTGGCATCTCCAACTGAAACATGATTTGGATGTACCCAATCTATTCGTAATGTATGAGCAAACTTTTGAATCCTCGGTTTATAACTTCTAACTCCAATTCCGAAAGATTGTCCACCTCCAGCATCAAATCTATCCCCCATTAATTTTATATCTTCTTCACGTTCATCTGTACCTGGTTTGGCTACAAGATATGAATTTTGATTTCTGTCATCTCCGAAAAAATAATAATCCAAAGTGTGTTCTATTAATGGACAATACTGTAAAACACTATCTCCTTCTTCATATCCACATTTTTGACATCTGGAGGTTTCCGACTGTTCTAGCAGATGGCTCCTATTATCAGATAGTTTTGGGTGTGGAGCAAAAGCTATTTCATTATTCAATATAGTCCCGTTCACTCCTACTCTAATCATTTCATCTTCATTTTCCAATTTCTCATAATGAGCTAAACTCGGACCTGTACAAAATAAAATAGCTTCCTTATCTTTATGTTTATCCTTAAATCCATAAAATGCTTTTTCATTTAAAGAGCCTGTAATATCCTCACTTCCACTCCAATTTACATTTAAATCACCAGAAGTTACTTCCACCTCTATCTCCTTGTATTCTAATACTCTATCTAATGTAAAATCACGTACTGATATCATGAAAAAACCAATCTGACATTTCTCTATATCTATCCATTCCCATCCAGTTATATGCTGGATGTACTCCGAATGCATTATTAATATATAACATATCTAAATCATGCATATCTCTAAATCTATTCAAAGGAACTTCTTCAAACCTATCAACAAAAAGTGTCGTATCAAAAACAAATTTTCTCCAGTTTTCTGTCTTCATCATAAACATATTATTACAAAAATATGGTCTATCCTTTCCAGAAAAAATACTATAGTCAAACTTTTCAAACAATTTTCTCTTATTATTCAAGACCTGCAGTAAAAGTTTCTCTTGAATATCACCTGAAAATCTAACTGGATGAATTCCTTTGTAATAAGTATCCATCTTATGTACTTCACTATAAAAATTTTCATAATCCCACTCATCAGCTTCCATTGTACATTTATTTAAGACTTCACATCCAGGGGGAGCATAAGATCTCGGCTCAAATTTTATATTTTTAAATAAATTATGAATATAACTTATCGTATCGTCATCAAAAAATTGTTCTACAAACCAATCTACCATTGGAAGTCCAGTAGATAATAAAGGACACATCAATAGAACATCTTCTCGGTCTAACTCATTTCTATTCTCAATTAGAAAATCCCAAATATGATTGTTTATAAAAACATCTTCATCTAATGAAACACTATACTCTTTTGATATTTCTACTGCCCTTTCCACTTTAGACATATAGTGTCTACCTTGTACTGGATCATAAATAATTTGAGCATCAATTCCATTGTCTAATAATAAATTTAAGTTGATAAGTGGATTGACTTCATATGAAACAAATATATTGACTTCAATCAATTCTTTATTTTCTGGTTTGATATTAACGAGTTGGCCAAATATAGTATTAAAATAATGAGATCTGTCGTGGCCAAGATAATTGATTGTAACTTCTTTCAAATATTATAACTTCCTTATATCTACAAAACTACCACTTTCAAGTTCGTCCTTTAATCGTGGTAATAATCCATAAATTTTATCTGCAGTATTCTCTGGAGAAGGGGCACCAGCATTTTCTCTTAACTCAACAAACTTCTCCTTCCATTCAAATTTCTCTCCATCTATCTCTTCACATATAAAATCCTGCATTGAAGTATTTACTGGTCCTGGAGAAAGTGATAAAAAATGTGTTTTGGGATTTTCTACTGCATAAACTTTCATCATCATATTAAGTGCTGCCTTAGAAATAGAATAAGCTCCCCATCCAGGATAAGTACTAATTGACGCTCCAGAAGATATTGCTACTACTTGTTCTACTTTAACTTTTTTATTAATTAAATAATCAAGTATCATTTTATTAGATAATGTATTAATATCAAGTACTCTTTCTAGTTCGGGTAAAACTACTTTATTTGAAAATTCAATTTGACCGAGAACACCAGCGTTAAAAATAACCACATCAATTTCACTTACATCCGTTAACACCTGTCGTAATTTTTCAGGAATTTGATGTTTCCATATAAGATCACATTCAATATGTTTATACCCTTCAACTTTTCTTCTACTTAAACCATATACTTCATATCCAAATTCTTTATATGTTTCAGCAAGTGCCTTTCCTAACCCAGCACTTATTCCTGTAATTAATGCATTCTTCATATTAAATATTTATCCTTCCAATCTATTAGTAATTGATTGTTAAAAGAATCCTTCTCTATTTTCGCTACAGTTCTACAAAACTCTACAAAATCTCCTACTGACACTCCAAGTTGAACTGCTTGTTTTGCATAATTGTCAGTAATACTAAATCTTCCTGTAACAGTGCAGTATGGATCAAACGGTCTCTCAAATTTATCTTTGTATTTGTGAATAAATTCTAAAACTTTAAATGCATCTTTATCTGGCAAGACATGCTCTAATTGAAGATTTCCAGCTCCCTTTCCCATCCCTCTAATAGAAGTATCTACAGAATCAATGAAAGGATTGTATTGACAAATTCCATAATTAAAATAAGCTTTACCTGTATGATCGTGGAGATGCATCCCAACCTTCTTACCTGCGGTCTTTAATCTTTCCCAATTTAAAAAGAATGTCGCCAAAGTTAGCGTAAAGTTTATATTACCGTGAGTATCAGCAGTGTAAATATAATCAAAATCACGTTTTATAACTTTTCTACACACACGAGTAAATTCTCTTTTATTATAGTTACTTATATTAAAAATATTGAATGAAACAGGAAGTTTAGTGTGTTTTTTAAGTGCAGAAGCAAACTCTAATCCATCATCCAAATGGTCTTTCCTACAAGTCAATCGTATCAAACCTATTTCTCTCTGTAAATTTGTAGGATAATCATCTAATTCATGGCTACAATAATGATAATCTACCATTACAGATACATTTCTTCTGCCCCTTCCTCCTGTAACTTCTTCTACTACATCTTGGTTCAAATTATAAAATGGGTTTTCACTTTTTTCGGTCTGTTTCCAATAACCCAATTCTACTAATTCTACTCCCCGTAGTCTTGTCATTAAACTATAATACTCTTGAGCGAATTCCATAGGCCAATCAAAATCTACCATATGACCACCGTCTCTTAATGTTACATCAATTATTTGAATTTCTTTCATAATATTCCCCTAACTATATTTTTGTGCTAGTTCATAATCTTCTTGATAATCTATTTCTATACTTTCTGGCATAGATAAAACAAAATAATACGGGTTCTTTCCTAATCTATTATTGTATTTTATAAATGTCCTCTTCGTGAATATAAAGAAAGCCCCATTTCCCATTATAATTGGAGGCAAATTTTGTGTCTTTTCTACTACACCTGGATTAAAATTAATGGCGGAATATTTACTATTCGCATATTTTAACCAAGCAAATTCTTT
>CALBXV010000476.1 GCA_937890045.1 uncultured archaeon | reverse complement strand
AATCCAATAGCTTATAATACTCAACAGTCACAGATTACAGGATCAGGTGGGAGACAGGCTCCAGCATTGTTGGCAGCAGAAATTAAAAGAGCTAAGAAGAGACGAGAAGGACAAGCAGCTCAGGGTGAGTTAGGACTAGCTACTTCACTTTCTAATACAGGACTACAGATAGCATAATAATGACAGACTCTATATCAAAAAAATATTCTAATTTAAGTCAGCGTAAACAGTGGTTTCTAAATAGAGCTTGGGATGGAGCCGAAGTAACCATACCTTTTGTTCTTCCAAGGAACTCTACGTTAGACCAAGACTTACCCACACCATATCAGGGGATAGGAGCCAGAGGAGTAAACAACCTATCAGCTAAACTACTTCTTACTCTCTTCCCCCCTAACTCTCCTTTCTTTAAGTTTCAGATAGATGACTTCACTCTCCAGGAATTACAGGCACAACGAGCTCCAGTAGAAGAGGGACTCAATGCTATGGAGAGGGCTGTAATGGATGAAGTAGAAGCCAAGGCCATGCGAGTGCCACTCAATGAGTGCCTACGTCATCTTATCATTACTGGTAACGCCCTTATTAATGTAGATAAAAACAATAAGATTAGAGTTTTCCACTTAGATCAATATGTAGTAAGGCGAGATCCTCAGGGGGAGATGCTTGAGGTTATTGTTAAAGAACAAATGAGTAGGGAGCTATACAAAGATGTGTTTGGCAGCTCTCCACCCAATGAAAGAGGTGACACATCTACTACTTCTAATGAAAGAGATCTTAATCTTTACACTGTAGCAAGGCGTAAGAATAATAAGATTCATGTATTCCAAGAAGTTAATGATAAACGTATTCCGAATACTGATTCTATTTATCCACTAGATAAAAACCCTTGGCTCCCCCTGAGGTTTTCCTCTATTGATGGTGAAGATTATGGTAGGGGTTTTGTAGAAGAATACTTGGGAGACTTGAGAGCTCTGGAAGGGCTATCCAAGGCTATCCTTGAAGGCTCCGCTGCTGCAGCCAGAGCTATATTCTTGGTTAGACCAAATGGTACTACAAAGCTCAAGACGATCTCTCAGGCTCCCAACCTAGCGGTAAGACAGGGTTCTGCTGAAGATGTAACTGTACTTCAGATGCAGAAGTTCAATGATTTTAGAGTAGCCCAAGAAACAATTAAACAAACTGAACAAAGATTGGCAGCAGCTTTCCTTCTAAACCAGAGTGTCCAGAGAGATGCTGAGAGAGTTACTGCTGAAGAAATTAGGTTCTTAGCCAATGAACTAGAGACTTCCCTTGGTGGAATTTATAGTTTACTATCACATGAACTTCAGCTTCCTTTAATTAAACGTATTATATCAGTCTTAGAAAGAGAGAAGAAACTACCTAAGCTTCCTGAAGGGTCTGTAGAACCCATAATTATTACTGGATTTGAAGCTTTAGGTAGAGGAAATGATGCTAACAAGCTTGCTACTTTCTTACAAACAGCAGCTCAGATACTTGGACCTGAAGCAGTTTTAACTTATGCTAATCCTAGTGATGTTCTGAAAAGACTAGGGGTTGGTTTTGGAATAGATATGAAGGGACTAATAAAACCTGAGGAACAAGTACAGCAAGAACGTCAAGCAGCACAACAGCAACAAATGATGCAACAAGCTGGAGTAGCTGCTACACCTAATGCTGTTAACCAAGCAGGAGAAATGATAAGGGAGCGAGCTAATCAAAATGCCGAAAGCCAATAAAAAAACTAAAGAAAAACAATCAGGAACAAGCATCACATCTAAGACTCAACTTAAAGAAGTTGATAATACGTTTGAGATCTTAGAACAAAAGGCTGGAGTTAGTACTGGTAGAGGTGGTGGACTTCCATCAACCTATACTAAAATAAAATTGCGTGATGGTACAATCAAAGAAACCTATGGAGAGCGTTATGGCAAACCAACTGATAGTTGATAATGATGCTCCTCAGAATATGGAAGAGCATGAGAGTGAAATGGCATCTAAAGCTGTTTTGGCTGAGAACACAATTGATCAAGGAGCTGTTCCGCTTGAAGAGCCCGAAGTAATAGATGAAACATTTAGACCAGAAAAATTTAAGTCAGATGAAGAGTGGCGAAAAAGTTATGATGAGTTAGAACGAAAGTTCCACTCTCCACAAGAAGAAGAGTTAGAAGAAACTTCTAGTGATGACTTAAGTATACCTAGAATACCTGATGCTCCATTTGATATGAATGCTCTACAACAAGAGTACATGGAGACAGGAGCTCTCTCAAATAAAAGCTATAAGATTTTAGAAAAAGCAGGGATAAGCCAGGATTATGCTGATACTTATATTGCTGGTGTAAAAGCTTTGGGAGAACAAATAGGTAATAAGGTTAAAGATTCTATCGGTGGTGCAGAAGCCTATACAGACATGGTAGAGTGGGCTCAAGCTAATTATTCTTCTGAACAAATCCAAGCTTATGACAATGCTGTTAATAGTGGGGATGTTCAGTTAGCTATGATCTCAGCTAAGGGTCTACGAGCTGACTACCAAAATGCTATGGGTAGTGAGGGCTACACAGTTAGGGGAGATACCCCAATGAGAATGGGTGAAAATACAGATGTCTTTAGAAGTAATGCAGAAGTAACTGCAGCTATGAAAGACCCAAGATATGAAGGAGACATGGCTTATCGACAAGACATTCACGATAAGCTTGAACGATCTGATGTATTCAGAATGGGTACTACTTAATATACCCATTAAGCACAACGAGCTATAAAGTAATTAAGCGAGTAGACGGAAGACCCACTGAGGTGGATAATCTTTTAGATCGAAAGGTTAATGAAGAAGTATAGCATTTATGTTAGATACTTTTTTATTAATTTAAGATATAAAGGAGACTTGCTATGGGTGTAACAGACACTTCCGCACCTGTCCAAGTAATGTCTCGCTCTGGTCAAAAGAATAGTGCTGGTGATTCCAGTGCGATGTTTCTAAAAGTCTACGCTGGTGAAGTGTTGACTGCTTTTGAACAAGCTAGTGTTACTATGGATAAGCACGTTATCCGTTCCATCAGTTCTGGCATTAGTGCTCAGTTTCCCCTTGTGTGGAAAACTGCAG
>CALBXV010000475.1 GCA_937890045.1 uncultured archaeon | reverse complement strand
CAGGAACATATGCCTGTCTTTTACCTTTAAGTGCATCTTCAAGTGAATCTGCCCCCACATCAATATTACCAATTAGAGAATGTGGTTTTTCTGTAATTCCAATAGCTCGTAGCCTGATATTAATCACTTCTAGCTCAGTTCCTTCATCTTTTAACTCATATCCAAATTGACGATTATGTTCATTATGAAAAGCGTCTTTGATTCCATCTAAGTTATATCCGTAAATATCATCCATACTAAGCTCTAATGGAACCTCATGATATTGACCAACATATCTAAGATCTAAAGATGGAATATATTGGATTTTATCCTCACTAATACCTTCTTCCACAAGAATTTCTATAGCCTCTTCTTTCATGTTTTTATATAACTCTAAAAATTCCGTTTTTACCAATCCTGAAAATTTAGTCATATATGACCTGACATAATCATGCTTTAAATCTCCTAAAAGCATACCTGCTGCACAAAAAATTGGAGCAACACTAGGGACCACAAACATTGGTATCTCTAATTCACGACAGATTTCACCCGCATGTATAGAACCTGCTCCACCAGCACATATCATTAGAAATTCTCTGGGGTCATAACCTCTTTCAACTGAAACCTGGCGAACACCCTGAGCCATATTCATATTAATAACACGATACATTCCGGCAGCAGCTTCCTGAGAAGTTAATCCAAGCATTTTTCCTAATTCTTTTTCAGTAATTTCTATTGTTTTATTCTTGTTTAATGGGTATTTACCCCCAGCAAAATAATCTGGATCCAAATATCCGAGTAATAGATCTGCATCCGTACAAGTTGGTTTTTCTCCACCTCTATCATAGGAGATAGGACCAGGTAAAGAACCAGCACTTTTTGGCCCCATCTGAAGTAATCCACCTTTATCTACCCATCCTATACTTCCTCCACCAGCACCAATAGTAATAATATCTAAAGTAGGTAATGCAACTCTATATCTGTCAATATCGGCATCTGTACTGGTAACACATTGCTTATTTACAACCAAAGAAGCATCAAAACTTGTACCTCCCATATCCATGGTTATACAATTATCATATCCAAGTAAATCGGCATAATATGCTCCAGCAATAGGAGCGGCAGCAGGTCCAGAAAGAACTGTAACAGCAGCTATTTTTCTTGCAATATCAGGAGTAACAACACCTCCATTTGATTGCATAATCATAAGTTTACCTGTAAAGTTAAGATCATCTAATTTACTTAAAAGAGATTTTAAATATGAATCCACAACTACACCTATATAGGCATTTACAACTGTTGTACTTACTCTTTCATAGAACCTAACTGAAGGTAAAACTTCATATGATGATGAGATAAATATATCAGGTAATAATTCTCTTAAATATTCAGTAGCTATTTTTTCATTTTCATTATTTAAATACGAATTCATAAAGCAAACTGCAGCTGCTTTTACTTCTTGATCTTTTAAATCTTTAATAATAATATCTAGTTCTTTTGTATCTAAATCTGACAAAATAGTCCCTTCAGAATCAATTCTCTCATCAACTGTATACCTAAGATATCTTGGAACAAGTGGGCTTACATTCTTATAATGATTATCGTAACGCTCTTCTCTAATACCTCTTCTCATCTCCAATGCATCACGAAATCCTTTTGTAGTAATTAATGCTGTTTTAGCTCCACCCATTGTAAGTAAAGCGTTAGTAGATACTGTTGTACCATGAACAATCGTATCAATGTTATCAATAAAATCACCTTCATGAAGATTTAAAATCTCTGCAATTTCTTTAAGTCCAGTAATAAATCCTTCAGAAGAATCTTCAGGAGTTGAGAGAGTTTTATGCATAACAGAATCACCTTTGTCTGATACTAAAAAGAAATCAGTAAAAGTTCCTCCAACATCTATACCTATTTTATACTTCATATAAAAGTCTCTCCTATTAATTATTTATGCATAAACTCTGCTTTAACTTTAGGTCCGTTCTTTTTAAAATTTTCTAGACCAATTTTCATATCACTAGTAAGAATGCATTCGCCAAATAATTTTGATTCAAGCTCAAGCGCTTCCTTCAATGGTAATTTGATACCTTCATAAATAGCTTTGTTCATAATCTCATCTATTTTCCTGCTAAGATGTCCAATATTCACATCCTTTGGAGCTAAAATTTCTTTTATTCCGTCAGTAATAAACTTTTTTGGATGAACTTCACCATTAACTATCTGTTTGGCAAAATCTACTGCTTCATCAACCAAATCTCCTTCCGCTTCTTTATCAATTAGCCCTATTTTTAACGCTTCCTCTCCTGAAACAGGTCTTGCAGTTCGTAAGATCTCTGCAGCTACATCAACACCAACTAATCTAGGTAATCGTTGAGTTCCTCCAGATCCAGGTATGAATCCTAAGTTTGCTTCAGGCTGACAAGCAACTATAGGCAATCCTTTTTTTGCAATTCTTGCTGTACATGTTATTGCAAGTTCATTTCCTCCACCAAAAGCAAAACCATTTAATGCACAAACTGTTGGTTTAGAACAATTTTGTATAGAATTTACTAATTGCTGAAATGTATGTGAATTTTCATAACCTTCATCAGGAGTTGTTAATGCTGCAAGCATATTAATATCCGCTCCTGAAACAAATGCTTTAGTTCCAAATCCAGTTATAACAATTCCGTCAATTTCAGCATTCATTTCTGCATTTTCAATTTCAGATTTGAGTTCATTTAAAACATCAAGATTTAATGCATTTAATACTTTTGGTCTTCTGATAGTAAGAACTGAGATGTTATCTATTTTCTTAGCTACTATTCTGGATATTTCCCATCCACTATTTGCTTTAGCTTCATTAAGTGAATCTGGGAATGGAAAATCAGTGTGCTCTTCACACCATTCTTTAACCAATGAGTGAGCTGTATCAATACCTATTTTATTCATCAATGTAAATGGAGAAGAAATTACCAAAGAAATTTCTGTAGCCATATCAAGATCGTCTACACTAACAATACCTAGATCAATAATATATGAGGCAAGAGCAAAATATCCACCAAAAAATTGCTTCCTTAATACTTCAGATTTTTTTGGATCAACATCAACCTGCTCATCTCTTTTTGCGGTATCCCATTTTGTATTATTAGCAACAGCATCCTGTAATGCTTTTGGAGATCTGAACCAAGAAATATGTGTTTCCCTCATCTCCTCCAATCCATGATTTGTTATCGGATTCCCCCCAGTTAAATTTAATGCAGTAAATGGACCAACTCCTTGTCTTAAAGTTTTCTGTGCCATTTTATCTATTTCTTTGATTGAACCATATCCTTTTTCTAAACAAAGAATAGCTAATTCGCAAAGCCCTTCAAAAATAGGGTCAATAGCATATCCATAAGAACTCTTAACCTCAATAGGTACTTTTCCAATAAATTCATAAAAACTCATTAATGTTTCTGTAGTTTTTGAATCAGTATCTTTCCCAGGAACTACTTCTACTATTGGATTTCTTTCTGCAGGGAAAAAATAATGAGTTACGAGACATCTGTTTTTATTTGCAATATTTCTGAAAATAACTTCTGGTTGCATATGTGAAGAATTTGATAAAAATAGGCATCTCTCATCAGTTAATTCCTCCACTTGTTTAAATATCATATCTTTGATATTACCATCTTCTGTTGCAGCCTCTAAAACAATATTTGAACCTGATACATTACTATAATCAGTTGTATACAAGATACTGTTTTTCATAGTGTCTGCCATCTGTGGTTTAAATGCTCCAGATTCTCTACCTCTTTCTATTTTCTTTTCAATCTTTGCCTGTGCCGTCTCTAATGCCTGCTGGGATATATCTATTAATACAAGTTGAACATTATTTCTCCAGAAAACTTTTGCAAAATGCAAACATATATCGGGACCAATCTGTCCTGCGCCAATAACTGATAATTTTTGAATCTTTAAATCTTTTAAATTGTACGCCATAATAATATTTTATTTTAAAATTTAAATGAAAAAATACCTCCTATGATTTACTAGGTAGATTCTCTAATTTATTCATTTATATATTTCTTAAACTTTGAAACGTAAACATACAGTTGAATTAAAAAACAAAATATGATATCTATCATATCTAAATATGTTTTTTATCCATTATATTACAAAATATGATAAAAAGCTTTTCATTAATCTTACTAACTGCTGGTAAATCTGAGAGAATGGGTATACAAAAAGTAGTTCTTATTTTACACAAACATTAAGGAAATTTAGTCGGAAGAGGAAGCGTATACTCAATAACTTTATAAAAAAGTTCGAAAAAAGGACCAAGAGGTCCACCAATAAAAAACCCACTCATTTGAGTGGGTTTTTATATTATTAAAGCAACTGATTTCCTTATTGTTAATTTTTAAGATGCTTATCCAAAAACTCTGTCATAGCTCTATAAAAATCAAATCTATTTTCTTCATTATAGAATCCATGTCCTTCATTTTCTTTCACCATATATGGAACGTCAACACCTTGATTTTTTAACGCTTCAACCATTTGATCAGATTCTGCTTTTTTTACTCTAGGATCATTCGCCCCTTGTGCGATAAATAATGGGGCTTTTATATTTTCTACATTTAATGCTGGTGAAGCTACAGTTAACAATTCCTTATCTTTTTCTGGGTGACCCACCATTTCATATAACATTTCTCTATATAA
>CALBXV010000474.1 GCA_937890045.1 uncultured archaeon | reverse complement strand
AAATATCCTGGAACATCAACAAAGGTTATAATAGGAATATTAAACGCGTCACAAAATCTTATAAAACGAGCGGCTTTATTAGATGCGTTAATATCAAGTGATCCGGATAAATAATTGGGTTGATTTGCTACGATTCCAACAGATTTACCTCCAATATAACCAAATCCAATAATAATGTTAGGTGCCCATAACGAACTAATTTCTAGAAAATTATTCTCATCAACTACATTATAGATTAATTCTTTCATATCATATGATTTATTAGTATCTTGAGGAACAATATTTTTAATATTAGTAATTGTCAAGTCATCATCAGAATAATTTAAATTATTTTTAGGATCTTCAGAATTATTTTGTGGCAAGAAATATAATAATTGTTTTACTATATTAATAGCAGAAGTTTCATCTTTGGCTATGAAATTAGCTACACCACTCTTTTCAGCATGTATTTGTGCGCCACCTAATTCTTCAAAAGTTACATCTTCACCTAATGCAGTTTTAACAACTTCAGGACCAGTTATGAACATATTACTAATATTTTCAACCATAATAGTAAAATCAGTCATAGCAGGAGAATATACAGAACCACCAGCAGATGGACCTAGAATAACTGAAATTTGAGGTATAATACCAGATAATAATGTGTTATGATAAAAAATTTGACTATAAGCAGCTAAACTTTCTACGCCCTCTTGAATTCTTGCACCACCAGAATCATTTAAACCAATTATTGGACATCCAGTTTTTAGAGCTAGATCCATAACTTTACATATTTTTTTACCAACACTAACGCTTAGAGAACCTCCCAGTACAGTAAAATCGTTAGCAAAAACAAAGACTTTTTTATTATTTATTTTTCCGTATCCAGTTACAACACCGTCACCAAGGATTTTTTTCTTATCCATATCAAAATTTTGATTATTATGAATAACAAATTTATCAATTTCAATAAAACTATTTTCATCAAGTAATAATTTTATTCTTTCTCTAGCAGTAAATTTATTTTTTTTATGCTGTTGACTGATTTTTTCTTTTCCACCACCAAGATTTGCTTGTTTATCTAGTTTTGTAAAACGATTTAATTTTTCATTAGTCATTTTTTATGATGAAGAAAATAATAAATATAAATGTTATCATATTGAACAAAAATGTTAGACATTAAAAGAATATTTTAATAAAGAAAGAGCATATTTATAGTATATTTGAAGAAATATATCATCTCAGATAATGTACGAAATAAATTAAAAATTCCTTTAGGAAAATTAATTGATAATAAAAGAATAAATAGAAAATATTTATTGAATATAATTAAATCTAATCAAACAATAACTATTGGAGATGCAACAACAGAGAAATTTATTAAATATAATATTCCAATCAACATATCAGTATTTGACAGTAAAGAAAAAAGAGTTAAAAGAGAACCTCCGTTAATTAATTCAGTAAAATTCTATAAATTACGAAATCCTCAAGGATGTATAACACAAGATAGTATAGAATTAATAAAAAATTGCTTAAAAATAAACGATAAATTACAAATAATAGTAGAAGGAGAAGAAGATTTATTAACATTATTATTTACTGCAATATTTCCAATAAATACAATGATTTTTTACGGTCAGCCAAATAAAGGATTAGTAATAGTCAAAATTAATAATGAATTAAGAAAATATGCAAATAAATTATTAAATGAAATAGGAATAAAAGATTATAATAATATTTGAAGAATAAAGATGAAATTTAAAATAATTAGATATAAAAATGTAAAATCAACACAAAATATTGCTAATAATTTAGCTAAAAAAGGAATGAAAGAAGGGATAGTAATAATAACAGAAAAACAATCATGTGGTAGAGGTAGAAATAATAACAATTGGTTTTCACCTAAAGGAGGATTATGGTTATCAATCATATTAAGACCGAAAAATAAAATTAATTTTACTCAATTATTTGGTTTAATAATAGCCTATTTAATATCGTCAACTATAAAAGATGTAACTAAAATTATAACTACAATAAAATTACCAAACGATATTTTAATTAATAAGAAAAAAGTATGTGGAATTTTAGTTGATTCAATATTTAAAGGTAATAAAATAGACTATATTATTATAGGAATAGGTATAAATATAAATTTTAGAACAAAAATTTTACCTAAAGAAATAATATCAAATTCAACAACTCTTAGAGATGAATATGGAAAAAAAATAGATATAGATGAATTTTTAAATAAATTTCTAGATAATTTTAATGAGTTATATCAAAAATTAATAACCTGTCCTAGAACTGCATTAAAAGAAATAGCTATTCATGGATTAAGAGACAAATTGATCACAGTAAAAGATAAGAACAAAACATTATTAGGAAAATTAATTGAATTAAAATATAATAATATAGAGATAAAACTACCTTCAAATGAAATAAAACAATATGATTACAAAAATATTATTTATATAGAATAACAAATTAACGTTATTTTTATTAATATATTACATTATAACTAATATTGTTTAATAAGTTGACATCAAAGAATATAAGAATATTAGTCGGTAAACCTGGATTAGACGGTCATGATAGAGGGGCTTTAATTTTATGTAAGGCGTTAATGAAATCAGGTATGGAAGTAATATATAGCGGATTAAAAATAACTCCAAAGAATATAGTGAAAATGGCAATAGAAGAAGACGTAGATGCAATAGCATTAAGTTTATTAAATGGGGCTCATATGACAATTTTTACAAAAATTTCTCAGATTTTAAGAGAAAATAATATTAATAATATTGCAATAATAGGTGGAGGAATAATTCCAGATGAAGATAAACAAAAATTAGAAAAAAAAGGAATAACAGGTAATTTTGGTCCAGGAACTAAATTAAATATAATAATAGAGCATATAGAATCAGAAGTTTATAAAAAAAGAGGAAAAGAATAGAGAAGTCAATGTTAACAGTATTAATAAATAATTCAATAACTAAAATTGTAAACACAGAAATACCAATCTGTGGTGAAAATGAAGTTATAATAAATATGAAAATGTGTGGTTTATGTGGAACAGATATTGAGAAAATAAATGGAAATTATAAAGCCTCAGGAATAACCTTAGGTCATGAACCAGTAGGAATAATACATAAAAAAGGAAAAAAGGTTAGAGATTTCAAGATTGGAGAAAGAGTTTTCATTCATCATCATGTCCCATGTTATAAATGTCATCATTGTTTAAATAATAGTGAAACAATGTGCAATCAATATAGAAAAACAAATATTGAACCTGGAGGATTTGCTGAATTTTTTAAAGTTCCACAAATAAACATAGTTAATAATGGAATATTAAAATTACCAAAACATGTTTCTTTTGAAAATGCAATGTTTATTGAACCTATGGCATGTTGTATTAGAGCATTAAATAAGATTAAAATTAAAAAAAACAATTCATATTATATTTCAGGATTAGGATCAATAGGGTTAATATTTTTAAAATTATTACGATTAGAAGGAGCAGATAAGATTTTTGTAAATGATATAAAGAATGAAAAATTAAAATACGCACAAAAAACAGAAAAATGTATTCCTATAAACGCATTAGATAATAAAGAAATTGATATAATAAATCAAGGAACCAATAATATTGGAGTAGATGTAGCAATTGTTGCAACAGGTAATATGAATGCAATTATTAAATCTTTAAAAGTATTAAGAAAAGGTGGCAAAATCTTACTTTTTGGAATACCTGCAATAAATTCAGTATTAAAATATGATATAAGCAAATTAGTAACTAATGAAATCAGCATAATAACAAGTAATGCAGCTACAGAAAAAGATACTAAGTTGGCACTAGAATATTTATCTAGTAACAAAATATCTTTAGAAGATTTCATAACTCATAAATATAATATTAAAGATTTCAAAATTGCTTTATCCACTATAGAAAAAGAAAATTGTATAAAAATAGCGATAGTCAATTAGTAAAAAACAGTTATGTTTAATTATTTCTATTATTAATTTAGAGATTAGTGAATATAATGTCTTGGGGATTAAATAATAGATTATCAAGAATAATAAAAAATGGTAAAATAGTTATGTTAGCTGTAGATCATGGATATTTTCAAGGTCCTACAACTGGATTAGAAAACCCAAAACAACTTCTTAGAAGTTTAATTCCAAATTCAGATGCTTTAATGATAACTAGAGGTTTATTAAGAACCACAATAAATTCACAGTCAAATATACCAATCGTATTAAGAGTTTCAGGCGGTACAAGTATATTAAAAGAATTATCTAACGAGGAAATTACTACTAATATTGAAGAAGCAATTAGGTTAAACGCATCAGCAATCACTTCATCAATATTTGTTGGCGGAGAATATGAAAAACAATCTTTAGTTAATTTATCAAAAATAGTTAATGAAGGTGAAAGATATGGAATACCAGTATTAGCAGTTACAGCTGTAGGAAAAGATATGAATAGAGATGCTAGATATTTAGGATTAGCTTGTAGAGTAGCCGCTGAACTAGGTGCACATGTTGTTAAAACTTACTATTGTGAAAATTTTGAGCAAGTAGTAAAAGGTTGCCCAATTCCAATTGTTATAGCTGGAGGTAAAAAAATTCCAGAAAGAGATGCATTACAATTAGCATATAATTCAATAAAAAGTGGTGCAATAGGAGTAGATATGGGAAGAAATATTTTTCAATCAGAAAATCCTATAGCAATGATAAAAGCTGTAAGAGGAGTAATTCATAATAATTTTTCAGTATCACAAGCATATGAGTTATATGAAAAATTATCAGCTAATAAAACATCTAATATCAATCAGTAAAAATCTAAATTTTCTGATCCCATTGTTTAATTTCAATTTTTATTAAATTATTTATATAATATGGATCATTTTTAGCAAATTCATATGCTTCTTCATCACTATTAGCTAGAAGTATATACATACCGCCAGTTTCATCAATAAATTTTCCTGCAATTTCTAAATTTCCAGATTTTTGTAAATTTTTAAGATAATCTAGATGATCATTAGAACATTTTTCCAGTGATTTTATATCTTCAGATAATATAGATTTTTCAACAATTACAACATATTTATGCATAAAAATAAATTATTATACATATTTATAAATAATTATATTATTTATCAGAATATAAACAAGAATTTGAGATTAGGTGAATAGAAAATTGAATATAGAAGAAAAAATTGAATTAATAACTCGTTTTCCAACAGAAGAAGTAGTAACTATAGAGGATTTAAAGGAATTATTAACACAAAATGAATCTCCAAAACATTATATAGGAATTGAAATGTCAGGACCATTACATATAGGAAGTCTATTAATAAACGGATATAAAATAAATGATTTTATAAAAGCAGGATTAAATTGTACAGTTTATCTAGCAGATTGGCATAGTTATATTAATAATAAATTAGATGGAGATTGGGATAAAATAATTAAATTATCTAAATATTATGAAAAGGCATTCAAGTTTTTTTGTCCAGGGGTAAATATAGTACATGGTTCAGATTTGTATAAAAATAATGATGAATACTGGAGAAATATAGTTAAATTTTCTCGAAATATAACAATTACTCGAAATGTAAGATGTTTAACTATACTTGGAAGAAATGAAAAAGAAGCACTTGATTTTGCTCAATATTTGTATCCACCTATGCAAGCAGTTGACATATACACTATGAATATTAATATTGCACATGCAGGCATGGATCAAAGAAAAATTCACATGCTAGTGAGAGAAGTTTTTCCTAAATTAAAATGGAAGAAACCAATTGCAATACATCATCATTTACTAGCTGGTTTAACAAAACCAGAAGGAATAGAAAAGTCAAGTAACAATAAAATTGCAAGTAAAATGAGTAAATCAAAAGGTAATAGCGCAATTTTTATTCATGATGATGAAAAAACAATAAAAAATAAAATAAATAATGCATATTGCCCACAGAATATAGTAGATAATAATCCAATTCTAGATATAATAAAAACCATAATTTTTCATGAGAAAAAGGAGTTTATTATAGAAAGGTCAAGTAAATATGGTGGAAATTTGGAATTTAATAACTATAATGATCTAGAACAAAGTTATATCAACAATAATATTCATCCATTAGATTTAAAAAATTCAGTATCAACATTACTAAATGAATTAATTAATCCTATAAGAGAACAATTCAAAAATGATAAAGAATTATTTAAAATATTAGGTCATATTTGATGGACATTAAATTACATAGACCAAGTATAGATAATGAAGAAATTAAAGCAGTTACTAAAGTATTAGAAAGTAAAATTCTAACAAGCAGTAATTTTGATGGGGGTGAAAGAGTTAGAGAACTAGAAGATAGTGTAAAAAAATATGTAGGGATTAAACATGCGATTGCTTTAAATTCAGGTACATCATCTTTATATTCCGCACTATTATCTTTAGATTTAAAAGAGCAAGATGAAATATTACTTCCTGCATTTACATTTATTTCTACATGGGAGGCAGTAATAGAATCTGATCTGAAACCTATATTAATTGATATAAATCAAACAGATTATACAATTGATATTTCTGATATAAAAAATAAAATTAATTCAAAAACTAAAGCAATAATTCCTGTACATCTTTATGGTAATCCTGTAAATATGGATGAATTATTAGAAATTAGTAATAAAAACAATATACAAATAATTGAAGATGCCTGCCAATCATTAGGATCCAAATATAATAATAAACATACAGGAACATTAGGAAACATAGGAATTTTTAGCTTTTCAGCAACCAAAATTATCACATCAGGTGAAGGGGGAATGGTAGTAACGAATGATAATGAATTAGCAAATAAAATAAAGTTAATTCGTAATCATGGTATTAATAGGGAAAATAATGTAGTAATAAAGGGAACAAATTATACAATGCCAGAAATAGAAGCTGCAATAGGCCATATACAATTAAAAAAAATAGAGAAATTAATTCAAATTAGAAAGAAAAACGCAGATATTTTAAATAAATTAATCAATAATAAGAATATAATAAAACCACATGAAAAAAATGAGCATAGAAACAATTGGTATCTATATACTATTAATGTTAAAGTAAAGAGAGATTATTTATTAGAACAATTAAAAAAATCAGGAGTTGAAGCAAGAGTATATTATAATCCACCAATTCATAAATATTCAATTTATAAAAATAAATCACAATATAATGTAGAATCTAAAGTTAATTTACCAAATACAGAATGGGCTGCAGAACATGTACTAACTCTACCAATTCATCCAGAGTTAAAATATGAAGAACTAGAATATATTGCAGATATAGTAAATTCTTGTGATTATTAAAAATAATTTATATGAGTAAGAAAATAAATGAAAAAAATACTAATAATTATTCCTACATATAATGAAAAAAATAATATTATTAATCTAGTTAATGAAATAAAAAATGTATTAAATAAAACTAATCTAAGTTATAAAATTCTATTTGTAGATGATAATAGTAAAGACGGCACTATAGAAATAATAAATAAACTAAAACTTGAAGATCAGAGCATAAATTTAATATTAAGAGAAAAAAAAATGGGTATTGGGTCTGCATACTTAGAAGGTTTTAGATGGGGATTAAAAGAAATTAAACCAGATGTATTTATTCAACTAGACGCTGATTTTTCTCACCCACCAAAAGATATACCAAGACTAATTAAAGCAATTAAAGAAGGAAATAATGTAGTAATAGGATCACGATATATTAGTGGAGGTAAAACAGAATCATGGACATTATTTAGAAACATAATAAGTAAAACTGCAAATTTTATATCTAGAAATATATTAAAAATAGAAATAAAAGATACAACAAGTGGATTTAGAGCATTAGATAGT
>CALBXV010000473.1 GCA_937890045.1 uncultured archaeon | reverse complement strand
TAATGAAACATATTTTAGAAAGACCTGCTATATATAATATAGGAGATAGAGATACAAGTGGTTGGTATGGTTCTGATTATTATAACTCAACTATACAAGCAGGAAGTAGTAAAGCTATATTTGAAGAAGTAGTTCAACCACGAGTAGATCAAAATGTATTATCACGGAATAATATGGAAGTAGAGTATTATTATAGTTCTGCAGAAAATGCATCAAAACATATACCAAATTCATCAAGTTTTGTATTATCCGATTTAGATAATAAATGGGATGAATCAGTTGGAACTGATAGATTATTTTACCTTGGGTGTGTTCAGACTGGGAAAACAACTATATCAGATCCAGGTGGACGATGGGATGACAATACACCAGCAGTGTTTGTTGAAAATGTATCACCTACAATGTTGGTAACAACCGATAAACCTACAACTAAGATGGATGCGGTAAATAAATAATGATAAAAATTAAAAAGGATTATATTTATAAGAGAAGAATAACAAGTTTTATTATATCGAATCTTATAAAATTTATGTAAAATCCGAATACAGGAGAAAAAAATGGGATATTTAAACAATTCAACAAGAATATTAGACGCCATATTGACAAAGAAAGGTCGAGAAATTTTGTCAAGTGGTGGTAACTTTGAAGTAACTAAATTTGCATTGGGTGATGATGAAATAGACTATAGTTTATGGGATACCACTCATACACAAGGAACAGATTATTATGGGGCGGTAATTGACAATTTGCCTGCACTCGAACCATTTAATGATCCTTCCGAGATTATGAAGTATAAACTCGTAACTCGAGAGACAGAAGGTTGTCGGGCAATGGCTAAATTAAATGCGTTAGGCCAGACTGCAGCCGGACTTGCTGGTTTGGCTTGGGTAGATGGAGAGACAACTGATAAGATTAGTATATCCCCTCTCGGCACGTCACCTTCTCAAGTTGGAACTTCGACTGCTACGATATCGATTGCACACCATGATAATACAGTTCAATTTCCACAGGGTACGGATTATGCACTTTATGCAACTGAAACTTATACTGTAACTTTATTGGATGCAAGTGTAGCCGTATTGGCACCAGCTTTTACTGGGCCCAGTCCCAACTTGCAACTGATTGAGGCTGAAGGAAATGCTCAATCTGGACCAGCAGGGTCAGACTTTGTATGGTTTCCGTTTATAGATAATGTACAACATTTATCACAAACAATATCAGGTGTTCCTATAGGTGAAGGAAGTGCATTACAATTTCCCGGCGGTGCTCCAAGGAATCTTGTTCTTTATCCAAAACAAGTTTCGGCCACTTCAACTACTTCACTTGTAATAACAGGGGAATTATCAGGAGCAGTAATAGAATTTCCAGTAACAATTACTTTTTCATCATAAGAGGTAAAAAATGGGATTTATAAATAATACTTCATACATATTAAATGCAGTATTAACCAAGAAGGGTAAACAATATCTTGCAAAAAGTGATGGTAAGTTTAATATTACTAAATTTGCATTAGCAGATGATGAGATAGATTACACTTTATGGGATACAGCACATCCAAAAGGAACTGATTATTATGGTGCAGTATTAGAATCTACACCAATGTTAGAACCTTGTGTGGATCCAGAAGTAGTAATGAAATATAAATTATTTACGATGGATATAGGAATTAAATCATTACCTTATATCAGTAATATGACACCATCTTCATTTCTTGGTGACAATGCATTAACAAGCCAATTGGTTGGTCCTGCTACATCACCCGAATGGTCATTTGATAATGTTATTTTAAATCCAAATACACAGGGGGCAGAACAAGCGTTTTCGGGAGAGGATTATAGTTTTTTAGTTTTAAATAAAAATGTAGTTGATGTAGGAATTGTAACAGACGGAAGTGTAGATTATAATGTTGGAGCTGTTTATGGTGAAGAAACTGGTAGAACGAGTAAGAAAGTAGTAGGTAGAGAAGCAGGAATAACAACATTAATGGGAGATATGGGAACTTCAAGAGAAACATCAATTATTATAACTGGTCAAATGTCAGGAGCAATTTATGTACTTCCAGTATTAGTTAATTATGTAATTAATACTACGTAGGAATAAATTATGGGATTTATAGATAAAGATACATTAGCAGTAGACGCAATTCTTACTAAAAAGGGTATAGATTATTTAAGAAAAGCAGTATTTGGTGAAAATCAAAATGGTGAACACGTAATTACTAAATTTGCACTAAGTGATGATGAAATAGATTATGGGTTATGGGATGTAACACCGAGTGGTTCAAATTTTGTAAAACCATATGGTCAAGTAATTGATAACCAACCATTAACAGAACCAAATGTTAATTGGAGATCACCTACCGACAGTGAAACTATGAAATATTTTTTATTTAAAAACGGAATTATTGAGAATTAATTATGAGTGTATTAGGAGCAGGACAAACAGGAGAAGATGGACTCGGACAAGAGAAAACTATATATGGTAATGCAGTAAGTTTAAAGGCTAAACAAGTTACAACAACAAGAAATAGTACTTTAAAGATTACGGGAATGTCAACTGGAACATCTTGGACAGTTGGTGTTGTAATAAAACCAGGAGATCAAGTTTTAGAATATTATCCACCAGGGATAGATCCTGACCCACCAAGCGGACCAGTTGCTAGTTTTTTACACAGTGTTGTGGGTGGATCAATATAATGGGATATTTAGATAAATCAAAACAAACGGTAACAGCAACTTTTACCAAAAGAGGTAGAGAACTTTTAGCAAATGCACTTGCAGGAGCTGTTGATGATTCGTATGTAATTACTAAATTTGCATTAGGTGACGATGAAGTTGATTATTCTTTATATGATGAATCTTTATCACCTAATTTTAGAGGTAGAGTAATTGAAAATATGCCACTAATAGAGGGATTTCTTAATCAGCAGGAGATCATGAATTATTTTATGACAGATGCTCCAGATATGGCCATGGCTTTTGAATTATCAAATATCCCTGGACAAGTTGTGTTAGAAGGGCAAGGAGATATGATTGTAATTGCTCCTACAACAGATAATTTTGATGGAGTAGAAGAATATGAATTTGTTCTTGGACATGATAATATATCTGAACTATATAATCCAGATACTCCACCTACATCTGATTTTACTTTTTTAATATCAGAACAAGGTAGTCCACCAGAAGGTACTCCACCAATAGCAAATTTTAACCATCAGGCAGTTTAAGGGAGAGAATAAATGATAACCCAAAATGTAGCACCAGTTACTATTAGTTTTACTAATACTTCATCTGGAGATGGATTAACATACTTATGGAACTTTGGAGATGGACAAACATCATCTCAACCAAACCCATCTCATACCTTTCAAGCTGGAGTGTGGGAAGTTACTTTGACTGTAACAAATGATAATGGACAAGACCAAACTTCGGCTGTAATAGTTGCAACAGAATCACTGAATGGTAATGGTAACGGTGGTGGTAATGGCAGTGGTAACGGTAACGGGGGACCTAACGGTAACGGTAACGGTAACGGTGGTAACGGATGTTTCATCAAAGGAACACTTATTCATTTACCGAGTGGTATGAAATCTATTGAGGATATTAAAGTGGGTGATGTAGTAACATCATTTGATGTGGGAACAAGTTCAGTTGTTAATTCTAAAGTAACAGAAACATTTGTTCATAGTGATAGGTATTATATGATTTTAAATGGAAATATTAAAACTACTTCAGTTCATCCATTCTATTCTGATGGTAATTGGATAGAAGCTGGAGATTTGACAATCGGTGATAAAATACTTCATGTAGATGGATTAGAACATACGATTGAGACAATTGAATTAAGTGATGAATCAGTAACAGTATATAATTTTGAAGTTGATGGAACTCATAATTATTTCGCTGAGGGATACTTGGTTCATAATAAAGAACCAGGATCCTAAAATTTTAAAATTTAATAAGAATATATTTAATATATATTTATATGTAATAAGGAGATAAACGATGGCAGAAAACGATTTTTTTACCGAACTAGCAGGAACAGATAAAAGGACTAATATACCAAGTACTATATCTTCCCCTGTGTGGTCTGGAGGGGCAACAACTTTAACCGCCTTCTATACTGGTTCCGCACAAAGTGGAAGTAGTGGTGATTATTACTACGATGTATTTGATAAAGTTGGTACTGATACCACACGAGAAGTTCAGTTTGCAATAGCTTATGGACATTTCGATGGAAGTGGCTCATTGTCTACTTCTGCAGGTAATAATCCATCAAAGGCTGTATATCGTCAGTTTAGAAATATTTGTATTAGAAACGCAAACAGTGATTCAAAGTTTGAATTTCCTGAAAATAATACAACTGTGTTTAAAGATATTTATGTTATCAACGTAAATAGAGCACGATATAGAGAAAGATTGGATCCAGGAAACTGGGAATTACACTTGGGAACTGGAGATCCAGGCCTAATTAAGTTAATTGATGATAGTGGAGCAACAGCAGATTCATCTGTTAATGCATCACAGAGAGTTTTTAATGTAATTAGTGGTTCAATAGCAACTGGAACTGCTGTTACACCAGCTGATGAAGCAGCTTCAGATTTTGCATCAAGTGAACATGGAAGTTATGGACTTTTCTATCCAGAATTAGGACTTATTATATTAAACGCTACAAGATTAGATAGAGCAGTAGATGCAGTCACTGCACCTGGTTTAGCCCTTGGGACGGTTGAAAGTACAGGAACAAATGATGATAATTCAATGAAATTATACAATAAACTTATTATAGCTGGTCAGGGTAGTGGATATTTTCAATCCCGTAGAGAAGAACAAATTAAATCTTCTCATTTCTTTTGTAGGGTTGAATCTGACAAATATAATTGGAGTCAAAATCCAACGTACTTTGATAGTACTACTACAGAATTGACTAATACTACTTTCATTCAAGATCCAAAAGCATATATAACTACGGTAGGTCTTTATAACGATAATAATGAGTTGTTGGCAGTTGCAAAGTTAAGTCAACCTTTGTTAAAATCAAGAGATAGAGAAGCTGTAATTAAAGTTCGATTAGACTTTTAGGAAAAGGAGATTTAAGTATGTCTGTGTTTAAATCATTTGTAGACCCAGAAACTGGTAAGGAAAATAAAGTAGAAAATTTACATACTACTGTAGCAGAACCCATGTGGTCGGATTCTACAGGAACTTTAACTACTTTTTTTACTGGATCAATTCAAGATTCTAATAATGGTAAATATTATTATGATGTACAAACAACAACTGATCAATCTACCGATGTACAGTTTTCGGTAACATACGGTCACAGACTTGGTTCTGGCTCGGAAGGCTCTTCTACTGCAGGAACAACTAATCCAACTAAAGGAATATATTCTCAGTTAAGACAAGTTGTATTACCAGCTCAAACTACTCGGTTTAATTTTCATGGGAATTCAGGAGAAAATTTTTATAGTGATGATGTTTTTGCCGTTGTTGCAAATAGAGCCCGTTATAGAGAAAAGATGGATCCAGGAAACTGGGAATTACATTTACAGAGTGGTAGTGGTGGTAATAGTGATACTATTCGATTAATTGATGATAGTGGAGCAAATATAAATCCAGAACTTGGTAATTCTAAACGAGAATTTAATGTAGTTAGTGGTTCAATTGTAGATGGTATACATACTATAGCTTCAGCATCAGCAGCCGCAACCAATTCAGGGTCATATGGTTTATTTTATCCAGAAA
>CALBXV010000472.1 GCA_937890045.1 uncultured archaeon | reverse complement strand
AATATTAGTTTGATTAGGATCTGTTGTATCTGTTGTTATATAATTTGCCATTTATTTACCTTCATTCGTTATTAATATATTCTAAATATCCATCTGATGGTCGTTCTACACAAACTTCTGGCTTTACATATTCATCATTTGGAAGATTGTATGTTTCCTTAAACCCAAAAGAATCTAAGAGCGATGAATACGGAAAGTTAGCTATACACTTATAGCATTTTCGTTCTCTTGCCAATTCTAAATTATGTGTCCATAATTCCTTCGCACATCCTTGTCTCCTATAATCAATATCTACTATTGTAGTATCTCCAAAAGCTACAGTTTTAGTATCCCATTCACCATCAAAAGTACTATCTGATAAATAACTATGATCCTTTCCCATTAAATGTTGCAAAGTCGAACAATGTCGTTTATATTCAAAAATTGCAGTACAAGTAGCTATAATTTTTCCACTATACTCGATAACATTAATATTAAAATTTCCATTCATTTTATCTACTCTACTTGTAAAATCTTCTTTACTGCCAATGGCCCTTTCTATTACAGAAATATCATGATACTCATCATTCATAAGGGCCAGTAATTCTATAAATCCTTTATCATAATCATCAGCCTCTAATAATCTGATATCTACTGACTCTCCATTAATCATCATTACCTTTGGCCTTCTTGCAAGAATAAAATTCAGTCATTTTATATGGTACAGATTGATTGGGAGCTGTATACCAATCATTTGCCTGGCTTATTGTCATATATCCTAATTTTGTTATGGAAGTAAAAGGACCGGCAGTATAATCTCCAGTTGATTCCTCTTTTCCTATAAATGCAAGTTTAATTAAACCACTTGACGGACATATACATTTTGGTATTATTGTATTTTCTTTACCTCCCCACTTAACCATCTTTTATCTCCTTAATTTCTTCTTTTAATTCTTCTATTTGTTCTTGTTGTTCTTTAACAGCCTGAATTAATAGAGCAGTTAAGTTACCATATTTAACAGATTTAAATCCTTTGTTATCAGTTGAAACAATCTCTGGTAAATATGGTTCTAATTCTTGTGCTATAACACCCATCATTTTACTACCAGTTCCAAGTCCACCGTCACCTATATTTCTATAAGTTACCCCTCTAATATTTCTTATTGTATCTAACGAACCACTTATAGTTAAAATATCTGTTTTTGACCTAACATCTGAATATGCTGCTACATCTCTTTGTGCATATATAGTAATATTACTGGCATCGTAACCCGCAACTTGAAGCGGATACTGTGGATTGGTTTGATTTATACCAACTCGGCCAAAACTATTATCACCAGCATTTTCAGATCCCGTTATTACAAATATTCGCGTATTGTTCGTACTAGCGTTAATTCCTTGAGGTGCAGAACCTGAAGAGATAATAAATATGCCGGAATCCCTATCTCCTGCCACACCAACATTCCATTGTTCATGATGCTCTTCCGCTCCATCATCCTCTCCATAAGCTGTATCATAATCGTTTTTCTTAAAACTCATATAAACATCTGTTTCATTTGATCCCGAATCTTCCAACAATAGTACAGGATATTCACCAACAGTACCAAAATGATCAGGTTTATAAACGTGTAAAATTGCTCCAAGGTCACTTAGACCAGTACCATAGGAACTGCCAGATATAGAGTCTTCCGGATTGATATTAGTATCATATCGCCACCAACTATCTGAATTTGTATTTATACCAACTTTTGTTGGAACTGATTCTTCATATGCTGTGTCGAATATTTGAGCAGAAAACCCTTTATTGAAAGTAGAACTGATTTCTAAAGCTGCACCACCAATGATACCATGCATCTCTCGGCGACTCCTGTTTGCTTGGATTTTTGTTCCACCACTTCCAGATGTCTTTCCTCTAAGTAGATGTTTAAATTCTAAACTGCCGCTATTTATTGCTAAAGAACCACTTGATAACTCATCTAATAAATCAACCGTTCCTGCATGTCTATTAGATTTATTTCTAAAAGTTATCCCATCAAAATAATTTGTTGTTCCTCTACTATCAATAGAACCTGATAATATAATATCAGCACTGTCATCACGAGAATATAAATTAGAGAAAGTTAAATCATTAAAAGAAACCTCATCATTTTTTAATTCAAATCCTGTTTTATCAATTTTAACAAAAGAATCTGGACCACTATATACTAACAAACCATCTTGATTCATTTCTATTATTGGTTCACTTACTGCAATACTCATACTACTAACCAACATTGAATTAAAATATCCATGATCAACAATTGCTGGATCTATTAAAGCTGATGCTGTAAACTCTACATATAAAATATCATCGGTTAATCCTACTGAAGAAATTGTTCCCTTGACATTTTGTTTTGACCAACCCGCACCAACTGTAGGTACAATTTGTTTAGATCCTATTACTTCATAACTATAATCTGAAGTTTTTTGTAAAAGATTTGCAGTTAATTGGTAACTTTCATTTGATATAAGAAATGAGCCATTATCTCTTTGTTCAGCGTTACTATACTTAGGATTTAAATCTTCCTTTACGTAAAACTCCCAAGTAGCTAATGCATTAGGATAACTATCGTCAACATCCGCAGGTGCGCCAACTACAAGGTTTACTCCAGTGTTCCTGCCAGCTGGACTTGTTTCGTCTTCTTGTGGATGAACGGCAACAGTTCCAGATGGGAACATTATTGATTTTGCATTTGTACTTGTATCATATGTTTCACCACTTACTCTAACCGATCCAGATATCTGAACTGGAATGTACCAAACCTCACCGGCTTCCTGCGAAGTCAAACTACCTTCCCAACTAACATATATGCCATCACCAATAGCCTGAGCAGTAGTAGAAGTCTCTCCAGTTCCTGCACTGGTAGTACCAGTACCATCTACATGATGAACACTAAAAGGTGTAGCCCCTTTAGCTGGATCATAATCATCAGTAAGTTCAATTTTATATGTAGTTGCTCCTATATTCGAATAACCACTATGTTCACCCGGACCGCTTGTTGTATCTGAATGCCTACTATTCCAAGAATTCCATGCCGAATAGGCCGGGGCTGAAGTTAAACTACTTGCAGCTCCAGGATCAATAGAAGCAGAGTTCCAAGGTGCATTAGCACCAGCTCCACCTATTACAATATTATCATCATCATTCCCATGCGTTCTGGGAGATGATATATAATGATAATGAGTCACGTCATCATTCCCCCAAGATCCAGATGGTGTTGAATGAGTGGTGTCCCTACCTCGAACCATAAATTGTCTTGAAACACCATAACTATGCATTAATGGTTTACCCTCCGGAGGCCAACCGTCCAGAGAATATCCGTATATCGGAGTCCATGTTGTATAATCATAGAATTTATCGTGCTCAGCACGTGTACGAGAACCACTCGAAGGATATCCTAATATTGTTACATCTTGATTAAAATCTGTATATTTGGATGCATATTTCATGTAAATTAACATTCCAACCGGGTCATGAACAAGAGGAGTGTGATCAATTAAATCTACAGGTTCAACACCTGTATCTTTCACACTAGCTAAATTATAATCATCAAATCGATTTTGTATTGCCGCATCAAATGATAAAAAGGGTGTTGATGAACTACCAACTGTTACAATATCTGTTCCAGCAGCATTGGCAACTCCAAGTCCATAAAATGTATTATTCGATAGTGCTTTTAATGCAACTGTACCACCACCATTATCGGATTTAGAGAATTCTTCCGTAGTAACACTCCAACCTGCTATAGTATTTGTCCCCCCTAACTGAACTACAGTATCACCACTAACATTATCAATTTTTACATCAGTTCCATCCCAGTAAAATCTTGACGCTCCAGCGTTTCCAACTCTAAATACATCACCACTTCCATCCATATAAACACCATCACCTGTATCTGCGGCGGTTGCTGCTCCAAGTGCTATTGAACCATTACCAGAACTCTTCATAACAAGAGTACCGGCGTCTAAATCAAAATCTTCTGATTTCATCGTCAGGTTACCACCATCAACTCTAAAATAATTGTCAGCATCACCATAAACATTTAGAGCTCCACCACCATCCATATAAATACCAGTAACGTCTGCTGTTGGACTACTTGGACCTCCACTTCCACCTAATCTGAAAGTTCCTGTACCACCATCTCCTGCACTATCTATAATAATACTGGTGGCGTCTAAATCAAAAGTATCTG
>CALBXV010000471.1 GCA_937890045.1 uncultured archaeon | reverse complement strand
AGATTTGGTATTTACAAGTCCACCATATTTTGATAGAGAACAATATTCAGAAGATGAAGAACAATCTTACAAGATGTATCCTACATATGATAATTGGCGAGATAATTTTCTTAAACCTACATTAACTACAGCATATGAGTATTTGAGAAATGATAGATATTTGTTATGGAATATAGCAGACATTAAAATAGGAAAAAATAAATATCATACATTAGAACAGGATAGTATTGATATTATTGAATCGTTAGGTGGTGAATATCAAGGTAAATTGAAAATGCTAATGACTTCTATGGTAGGTGTAAATCAAGAAAAGGTAAAAAATTCTGTGAAGGTAAATGGGACATATTTGAAATATGAACCAGTTTTTATTTTTTATAAAAAAAGTGCTTGACTTTGGTTAAATATTTTTGTAACTTAGGGTAATGAGTAAAAAAGAAAAAGAAATTTTTAAAATTGGAGATTGGGTTAAAATAAAAATAATAGGTTTATATATGGAAGAAGATGTTTCTCAATATAGAATAAAAGAAATTAATGGTGATGAGTGTGTTTGTGTTTCAAAAGAAGGAACATACGAACATAAAATTACAGTAACAAAGGATAAACTGGAGAAGTTATGAAAGTGTTAACTGAACAAGAGTTACAAAAAAATTATGAAGAATTAATTCAAATTATAAAAGATACATTTGAAGAAGAAAGTGAACGAAGAGAAAATCTTTTGAAAATGTATCAGTATTTTGAAGATAGAATGTGTATAGCTCCAGCGAGTGGTAAATTAAATTATCATTATGCGTTTGTAGGTGGATATGTTCTTCACGTACTTCACGTAGTAGAGGCATCTAAAAAAATAACAGAAGTATTTAAGCAACTTGGTGGAGTAGTTGATTATACAGATGAAGAACTTGTATTTACAGCATTACACCACGATTTAGGTAAAGTGGGTGATTTAGAAGATGAATATTATATTGTGAATGAAGATGATTGGAGAAGGAAAAAGTTTAATGAAATATTTACTAATAATCCTAAAATGCAATTTATGAGTGTTACTGATAGGTCATTATATCTTCTTGGTCATTTTAATGTTCCAGTTAGTCAGAAAGAGTGGTTGGCTATAAAAGTAAGTGATGGAATGTATGACGAAGCTAATGTACAGTATTTAAAAACATATAGACCAGAGAAAAGTTTTCATTCAAGTTTACCTCACATAATACATTGGGCAGACCATCTTTCTACGCGGGCAGAATATAGTGAGTGGAAATATTTGGAACACAAACAAATAAAAAAAGTGGAAGAAGAAAAAGAACAAGAAGAAACTATTTTATCAGAAAAAAGTAAAGATTTATTTGAAGAACTTTTTGGGGATATGAAGAAGAGTGAATAAAATATTTTTAGAGAGTTGTATAGATACTCTTAATAAAAATATCGAATACGATTATATATTTTTTTCTCCGCCAGATTATGATGAATTGAATTATAATCCAAAAAAAGATAAATTGCGATATATGGGGTTTTTAAGAGAATTATTTCATAAATTAGATTCTGATAAAGTAATAACTATAGTTGTCTCGGATAGAAAATTTAATTCTGGCATTATACCAAAACATTCGATTATAATTAATATAATGAATGACTTGGGTTATAAGTATGTATCACAAAAGATTTGGTGTAAATCATTTAAGTATAATATGTATAGATTAAATTATGCATTTATTATGACATTTTCAAAAAGTAAATGTAAACAAAAATATACAAATGAATATCGTATTGATGTTTGGAATTATAAACAAAAATCTTATAAAGGATATACGTATAATATGCCAGTAAAAGTTGCACAAATTTGTATAGAAAATTTCACAAATAAAAATGATATAGTTTATGATCCATTTATGGGAGTTGGAACTACAGCTATTGCATCATTGAATAGTAATAGAAAATTTTTAGGTAGTGAAATTGATGAAACTACATATAATCTTGCAAAAGAAAGAATAAAAAATTATAGTGGAGGTGAACAATGGTTTTAGAAATATTAGTGGTGGTGTTAGGTATGTTGTGTCTAACATCAATTTATGTTATTTGGAACCTGACACGAAAAACAGAATTCTTAGAAGATTGGGTTGAAGTTTTTACGAGACGGATCCAACGAATACAGAATACAATAAAAACAATAGATTCTACAGGACATTTTGAAGCAGATGATGAGGTAGGAGCTATATTTAAAACAATTAAAACTACAGTAGAACAACTTGAAGATTTTTTAGAAGGAGAAGCCGTAGATGCCTCGTAAAAAGAAAAAAAATAGTAGAATGTATTTTACACAGGATACAGAAAATGCTATAGTGCGATATAATAAATCTGATGATACAGTTTTGAAAAATAAAATTTATGAAGAACATATTGAATATCCATTTGATAAGTTAGTTGAAAATATAATTCATACATTTAAGTTTTATTATTTTGATGTTCCATCTGAACAAGTAAAACATGAAGTAGTTTCTTTTCTTGTTTTGAATATACATAAGTTTAAAGAAGGTAAAGGAAAAGCGTTTTCTTATTTTAGTATAGTTGCAAAAAATTATTTAATTTTACATAACAATAGCAATTATAAAAAAATGAAAAGTCATGATGATTTAATTAAACTTGATTATGTACGAGATATACGTAGTGAACGAGAAAAAGTAGACTTTGATGAATCGAACAGAGAGTTTGTTATACAAATGTTAGAATATTGGGATAATAATATAACAAATATTTTTAAAAGACAAAAAGATATTTTAGTAGCTGATGCGGTTTTAGAATTGTTTAGGAAAATAGTAAACATAGAAAATTTTAATAAAAAGGCTTTATATATAATGATTCGTGAAATGACGGGTTCTAATACTCAACATATTACAAGAGTAATAAATCAAATGAAAAAATACTATGCTAATATGCATAAAGAATTTGAAAACTCGGGTCAAATAGACACTTCAAATACTGGTTCTATTTTTTAGCATAAAAAAGGGGCCATTCGACCCCTTTTTTTGTTTAGTAGCGTAGGTTACTACTAAACTATTTCGTTCCTACTTACGAAATAAACCCACCAACACCAATAAGGCAACAAGCCCAGCGAACCCAGACTCGCCAAACTTATTAATGATGGATGTCAGGTTACCTATAACATTAACACCAAAAATGCCAGTTCCAAAGATTACTTCGGAAACAGCACCTATGGCCACCAAAGACATCATTAGATGAGCTAAGTCATCTACATATCCTTTGACCATTGTTATGATTTCCTTCATCGGTTATCTCCCGTTAGTTAGAAAAAAGGTTGCCTGGTAAAAAACCACACAACCTCACTCAATAATAACTATTATACAGATTATATTTAATAATTTTGTATATATTTATATATTCTTATTTTTATTTTGTGCTATATTTATAATTGACTAATTATATCTTATTAAAGGAAATCATATGAGTATAGATTATGAAATATTTGAAGGAAAAACTCTTTCAGCTTTATTCAAAGACATATACGAAAATACAACTTATAACAGAAAACAATTAGACATACTTACACAAGAGTTAGTTAAATTTATTAAGGATGGAGATACAGCAGTACAACTTGTTCCTATGATAAAAGAGTATTTAGAAATAAATGTTAAGAATGATGAACAATTAGTTAAAATGGCAGGTATAGTTCAAAGACTTATTTCATCAGAACAAAAAGTTGGAAGTGAGGATGAGTTTGGATTAACCGAACATGAAAAAGAACAGTTGTTAGTAGGTATAGAAGAAACAGTAAAAGATATTCAAAAAGAATCAGATAAAATAACAGCAAAAATCGAATCATCAACAACGGATGTAACTTAATGCGAATAGGACACAATATAGACTCTAATATATCATCAAAGGCTGGTTTAGCGTCAAAAGCATATGTGGATATGAGGGCAAAACAGATAGTTAATGCTTCACAATATGATTTTTATGAAATGGAAGCTTTTGAAGTAAAGAAAGTTATTTTAAGTAAAAAAGATATAGAAAAATTATGTGGTGGTGATTGGAGTTATTATGGGGCTATAGGTGGTAATTTTGTAAGTGATCCAACTAAACCAATAAAATCGAGAATACCATACATAAAGCCATCACAGATAAATACAAAAAATATTCCTGTAAAGGGCGAGTATGTGATTGTTGCAGAGCATATTGGAACACATTATTATTTAGGTATAATTAATTTAAGAGGTTCAGTAAGTGATAATTCATCACCAGGAGCAACAGGTATTCCGGTAAGTTCAACTGGAAAAACATATAGTAGACCCGATAGACCTATAAGACAGGTTGAGGTGTGTGAAGGAGAAATAGTTTATAATGGAAAGTTTGGTACTTCAATTAAATTAGGGTGTGATCATAAACATAACAATTCTCCTATTGTAAAAATTAGAAGTGGACAGAGAACTGATTATGACGCGTTTTTAAAAGAGTCACCACTTCGACCAGTAAAGGAAGATATTGATAAAGATGCAAATTCAATATATTTATCTACGAGTGGTACATATTCATTAAGTAATCCAAATGGCAATATTACTTCACCAAATATATTATTTGGAGAACGGCCGAATAGGAATAAAATATTTAATCAAATTATAATGAATTCAGATAAATTGGTTTTTAATGCTAGAAAAGAGAATATTCAAATAAAAGCAGCAAAAAATGTTCATATAACAGGAGATGAAGTTTTTATACATGCTACAAAAGGTGGGACTATTAAAATGGGAGATCCATTATCAGTATTCATACCAACTGTTAATGGTGAAAAGCTATTAGAATTATTTAAATCACTTGTAATATTATTAGGTTCAATACCACAAGCAGTTGCTAATCCAAAAGCTATGGCAGATGTTGTTAATGAAACAAAAAATATTGCTCAACAAGTAATTAATAAAGAATTTTTAAATATGCAAGTAATGACTGCAGATCCAAATTTTAAAATACCAAAAATACCTGATTCACTACAAAGATTAAGAGATTTAGATCCTGAATTGGAAGAATTTAAATTGAGACAAAAAATAGCAGGAAAGGTTAGAGAACGGGGCACTGGATTAGTTAATAGATTAAAAAAGAGGACATAGTTATGACAAAAAAGCAGTTAATTAAAATAATAAATGAAATTGTTCGTAGAGAAGTTAAAAAAGAGATGAACAAAATATTTATTAAAGAAGAAGATACTTCATCTAATTTATTAGATATAGTTCCTGAAAAACAAACTCTTAAAAAGAAAGAAGTTAAGTATACTTCTAATGAACGTTTAAATAAAATTTTAAATGAAACTACAGGATTATCAAAGAAAGCGTCGGAGTTTGAAGAATACCCAACGTTAAGTGGTGGAGCTTTTGATTCAAGTCGAGCAACTGAACTTCTTGGATATGGAAAACCGGAAGAGGTTAAAAGAGATTTGGTAGCAGTGGATACTTTGAAGAAGGCCGGAAAGACTGTAGATCAAGTACCAGATCACGTAACAAATGCGTTAACAAGAGATTACTCTGGTTTAATGAAAGCAATGGATAAGAAGAAATAAAATGGCTAGTGCAAAAGAAACTGATTTAAATCCAGATACTTTTATTGGATTAACATTTCCGTTAAGGAAAGGTCAACAGGGATTTTTTAATTCTAGTAAAACATCATTAGAACAATCAACACATAATGTTAGAAATCTTTTATTAACATTACCTGGAGAAAGAGTTGGCCAACCAACTTTTGGAAGTAATTTAAAAGCAATGATATTTGAACAAATGGATAAAGAGTTACCAGGTAGAGTTGAAGAAGAAATTAGAACATCAGTAGAAACTTGGCTACCATATATTGAAGTACACGAAGTAAGTGTGTTAACAGATGATGGAGATGAAAATAAATTATTTGTTGATGTTAGATTTAGTACTAGTTTAGATAGAGATAAAGAAAACTCGGTAATGTTAAATTTTGAAACAGGTCCAGGATAAGGAAATTTAAATGGCTCGAACAAGTGTAAAAAAGAATGTAGTTAAACAAGTAAATTATCTTAATAAAGATTTTAGTGATTTTAGAGATAATCTTATAGAGTTTGCTAAAGTATATTTTCCAAATGCATATAATGATTTTAATGAATCAAGTCCAGGTATGATGTTTATTGAAATGGCATCATATATAGGTGATGTTTTATCTTATTATGTTGATTCACAATTTAGAGAATCATTACTTGCATATGCTGAAGAAAAGAAAAATATTTATAATATTGCACAGTCATTTGGGTATAAACCAAAGGTAACAACACCATCTACTGCAGTATTAGATGTATTTCAAACTGTTCCATCTTTAAATAATAAACCAGATTTTAGATATGCACTTAATGTTAAAGCTGGGTTGACAGCTACAGCAACAACAACTGGTACAACTTTTAGAACTTTAGAAGATTGTAATTTTAAATTTTCAAGTTCTTATGATCCAAGAGAAATAACAATATTTGAAACAGATAGTGGAGCTCCAACAAAATTTTTATTAAAAAAACAAATTAAAGCTGAAAGCGGAACTATAGTAACTGAACAGTATACATTTAATACAGCAGAAAAATATTCTCAAATTAAATTATCTAATGCCGGTGTTATAGAAATTATATCAGTTACAGATAGTGATGATAATAAATGGTATGAAGTAGATTCATTAGCACGAGATACAGTATTTGATGAGATGGAAAATAATATGGCAAATGATCCATCTTCAACTGCTGATAAGGATACTGCTCCACATATTTTAAAATTAAAAAAAGTTTCACGAAGATTTTCTACTTTTATTGATAGTACTGATAAAATTATTTTAAGGTTTGGAGCTGGTATATCAGATAATCCTGATGAAGAGATAATTCCAAATCCAGATAGTGTTGGATCTGCATTACCTGGAAGCCCGACTTATTTAACTACATCATTTGATCCATCAAATTTTTTACAAACAAGAACTTTTGGATTAGCACCATCTAATACAACATTAACAGTTAAGTATTCTTATGGTGGTGGTGTAGATAATAATGTTCCAGCGGGGGATATAAAAAACATTTCTTCTGTTAGTTATGACATACAAGATTCTACATTAACTACATCTACTGTTCAAGATTCTAAAGATTCGGTTGCAGTAACTAATCAATTTGCTGCATCAGGAGGGTCTTCGGGAGAAACACTTAGGCAAGTTAAAGACAATGCATTGGCATATTTTCAATCACAAAATAGGGCAGTAACAAAACAAGATTATGTTGTTAGAGCGTATTCTTTACCAGCTAAATATGGTAATATAGCTAAAGTGTATTTAGTACAAGATGATCAATTAAATAAGTCAGAGGGAGTAGATGCTTTAGAAAGAGAAATTACAGATGAAGACGTTGGAAAAACATTGAAATCAGTACAGGTTAGAATACCAAATCCACTTGCTTTAAATTTATATACATTGGGGTATAATTCAATTAGACAATTAGTTCCATTGAGTCAAACTGTTAAAGAAAATTTAAAAACATATTTAAGTCAGTTTAGATTAGCAACTGATGCTGTTAATATTAAAGATGCATATATTATTAATATTGCAGTTAAATTTGCAATATTAACAAAGGCTGGTGTTAATAAAAATGATGTATTATTGAGGTGTGTTGCAGCTGTAAAGGATTTTTTCACTACAGATAATTTACAAATAGGTCAACCAATTATATTGACCGACATAGCTTATGAGTTATCTTTAATAGACGGCGTAGCGTCCGTTGTACCCCCAAAGCAAGGTAATCCAGATAAACATCCTATTGTAATAGAAAATAAATATAATACAGCTGATGGTTATTCGGGTAATTTTTTTGATATACAAAGTGCTATGACTGATGGAATACTTTATACAGCATTAGATCCAAGCATTTTTGAGGTAAAATTTCCAAATTCAGATATACAAGGAAAAGTTCTTGGAGATAATTTGGGTATAGTGGAGTAATTAAATGCATTATTTTGTTTTTCCAGAAAAAGACACAACAGTATATGAATCCAGTTCAAGTTTAAATGCTGGTATGGATCCTATTCTTGAAATTAGAAAAGATGTCAGTGATACGGGAGATACTGTTAGAGTTTCAAGGACATTAATAAAATTTCCATTAACATATATTTCACAGTCTGTTGTTGATAGTTTAATAACAAGTCCAACATATTTTTTAAATCTTTATGATGCACACCCAGCAGCACTGGCAGTTAGTCAGAGTTTAAGGGCATATCCTATAAGTCAAAGTTGGGATATGGGAGCAGGACGTTCAGATGATGATCCTGTAACAGATGAAGGGGCTAGTTGGAAATTTAGACACGGTAAAACTGATGGACAATTGTGGACACCCGCCGGGCCAAGTGGATCAGGTGCTACTTGGTTTAGTGGAAGTTCAACAAGGTGGCCGTTGGAAGTTTCATATTCACTTGATCAAACTACACGTGACGTTAGACTAAATGTTTCTGATATAGTAAATAATTGGATTTATTCTGGATCATCATATCCAAATGAAGGATTTATTATTAAACGAAGTGGAAGTATTGGAAATTTAAATTCGGGGTCTGATGAAGGAAGTAAAGTAAGATATGGAAATTTTTCATTCTTTTCATCAGACACACATACAAAATTTCCTCCAACATTAGAAGTTGTTTGGGATGATTCCAAGTTTTCAACTGGTTCACTATCACCGATTACTGGTTCTGATTTTGAGGATATGGTTATGTATACAAAAGGATTAAGACCAGAATATTCAGAAAATGCAAAAGCAAAAATTAGAGTTGTTGGAAGAGCTAGATTTCCAGCAAAAACATATTCTACTACACCTTCAAATTTAACAGTAAAATATTTACCAAGTGGATCAACTATTAATAGTGATGGAACATATTATTCAATAAGAGATGCTGAAGATGATTCAGTTGTGGTGCCCTTTGATTCTGGTTCATTGGTAAGTTGTGATAGTAATGGTAATTATTTTAATATATGGTTAGGTGGATATCAACCAGAAAGATATTATAAATTGGTATTTAGGGCTGTTAGTGGCAGTGGAACAGTTGATGAAGTTGATCAATATTTTGATGAGGGATTTACATTTAAGGTAACTAAGTAATGCCATATACAGTAGAAGAATTAGAAGGTGTTGATTTTTATAAAGAGTTCGTTGAAAATTTAAGAAACAATTATTTGAATGAACTTTTGTTGTATGCAGCAGAAGATGATATTGGAATAAGTAAACATGGAAATGTCGAACCATTTAGAGATGAAAATGGAGTGTTATATTCATTTGAAGATATGTTTACTGGATATGGAATGGAAGATACAATATCTACATTTGTAGACGAAAGAATTCAAAATGATGTAGATTCTCCAAATACACAAGAAGTATTGAATGCACAACATTCTTATAGTGAGGCAAAATATCCACAATACACACAAGGATCACTTTTAGATAGCATTATTGATAGAAATATTACGGAACTTGCGGAATCAACATTTTTAATTGAATTACCAGAAGGCCTTGCAAATGGAGATATAGTTACAAATGATGATGCATCAGATTACAGAAAATGGTTAATTGATGATGGTCAAAAAAGATTATTTGCAGATTTAGGTTCATTTTTTTCGAGTGAATATGCATTTGTTCAAAGTGTAGTAGTTTTACAAGCAATAATAGATTCTATACCAAGTGGAGATATAGTAGAGTAAAATGCCAATAACATCATTATCAGAAAAGGATATAGAACTTTTACAAACTCGTGGATCTGAACATATAGATCCAAAAAACTCGAAGTTTGCTTATGTGGGACAAAAATTTGGTGAAAATTTAAATGATTTTGTTCAAGTTTTTATTTATGATATAAACAATACATTTTTGGAAAGTTCGATTATAGATAAAGCGGATTATATATTAGAAGGTGATGGTGCAATAAAATTAAAAACTGGAACAATTCTTAGAAAATTAGGTTATGATAGGGGTCGGTATTCTGTAAAATATAAGTTTTTAAGGAAATTAGCAGGAGATTATAAATCTGTTTTAGTTGATTCAACTGGTAAAGTTTATAATCCACCAGAGGGAATACTTGTTGGTGAAAATATTCGAATTGATCCTATAGGTAAAATATTTACACTACTAACAGAAGAAGAAGAACCAAAAGAATTGTTTGTAAGAGAATTTAAATATTTTCTACATGAAATTTCACCATCGAGGACAGAAATAAGATTGGCACCACAAGATATAGACAATGGAAAATATCTTAAAGATTTTTATAATTTACAAAAAGAAACTAAAAAGGTTATGTCGGATGGAACTTCGGATGCAAATTTAAAATTTGTTGGTGAAGGAATGTTGGGGGACAGCAGAGAAATAGAATTTATAAATTCAGACGCAGAGTTTACACCAGATATGATTGGTGGTACTTTGATGATTAATGGTGCATTTTTAATACGATTTGATGCATTACAATCTTCTTTAACAAGCCTTGGTGAAATTTCAAATACATTTGAGATTGTTGGTTCAGAAGATAATCCTATTAATACCATTACTCCAAGTTTTTTTGTTTCAAGTACAGATGATGCTGATTATAGAAGTGGAAATAAAATGTTTGATGATATTAAGAAAGCGGTTGCAGACGGTGTAATTGCAGGCAGGGGGTTTAAGGCAAGATTTCAAGTTCAAGCAACTAACAGTAAACTTAACGATCTTGGCATAGATCCTAATAGTCATGAAGCAGTTTCAAAGGTGATAGATACCTTGAATCCTGTTAAAATTAAAGCAGGAGATACTATTGAACTGTCAAGTAACTCAATTAGACCATCTGCTGGAACACATTATTATTGGCAATTTGGTGGATGGGATCATGATAGAACAGGGTCTTGGTGGTTGAGATCTAGTGTTTACTCTCCAGTAACAACAGATGATGTAGAAATTATTAGTACTCAAGGTGATGCGGATGGCCTTAGAGTGAATGGAATTGATTTAAAAACAATAAAAATACGAGTTCCTAATCAAGGCGTGCGTGTTTCGGTGAGATTAACTTTGAAAAATGATGTAGGCCAAGAAGAGTTTATATTTTTACCAGCTTGTATAGAAGCCAATTAAAAAGGAATAAATTATGTTTCCTTTTATAACATTACCACAATTTTTAAATACATCTATTGGTGTTGATGTTATTTTGCCACAGCGTGGATTAACAGAGGCCGGTGGAAAACTTATAGGGTTTGTAACAGCTCCAGTTACATTAAATATAACAGATACAGGAAAAGATTTATTTCTTGCATCTGATGCACAATTTAATTGGAATTTAATGAAAGTGGGAGAACCACGAGTTTCTGACCAATATATTGGGGTAGAACCAAAAACATATGCCACAGATGCTTCAACAGAGTTTAAGATAGATTTTATTGAACTTGTTGACAAAATACAAACAAGTCCAAAATATGAACAAGGTGGAACCCAGTCTGTAGAGTTAAGAGATTTGGCTGGAACATATACTGCTACATTACTTATTATAAATGCCGGGGTAGCAAAAGAATATACAATTACCTTTGATATTTTACGAGAAATGGTTGATGTGGATGGTGTGGATATTAATGAAGCGGATGCTACTCCAGTAATACAACCATTTAGAGCTAGAATAGAAAGAATTAGCGGCAATAAAATATTTTTAAATCAAACGTGGAATGGTTTTAAAGCAAAGATTGTTTATTTAAGTGAACTTATAACTGCAAACCAAACATTTGGTCAATGGACTATACAATATAAACATCAGGAAAAAAGAGATTTAAATACTTATATTCATTTTGGTGGAGATGATGTATTTTTAGCTACAAATTATGTTAGTGATAATGAAACATTTCAAGAATCACCATACTCAGTAATATATAAATTATATGACCCACTTCCAGAAGAAATAGAAGAAAAGGATCAAGCATTTGTAGTTCGTGAAATGATACCAGAACTTACAGAAGTTGTGGAGTTGGTGCCATACGAACAAGAAGATGAGGGATCATTAGTTTTAAGAAAACCAAACGTAAAACCTTCAGATTCACCAATAACAAATAGACCGACTGAATATAGTAGTCATACAGATTTAGTTACTACAGATACTAAATTATCTAAAAAAATTGAAGATGAATTTATAAGTGGTAGTGGGGCTGCTGTTGAATTAAATATAGAGTATTCAAATTATGAAAATTTTGTTAATTTTTCTTCAGCTGAAAAAAGATTAAAAAACTTTAAATATAAAATACAACAGATTGAATCAAATACACAAGAAAGTGCATCGTTATTAGGAACAACCAGTGCTGAAAATGATTTATTAATTTTAGATAGAAGAATTCGTGAAAGTGTAAATAAATTTGATGGTTATGAAAAATATCTATATCATGAATCTTCTTCATATGCATCAAGTTCTTTTGGAGAATTTCCTGATGCATCCTGGCCCACATCAGGATCAACGGCCGGGACATACGACAGTCCATATAGACCAGTCAGCTCATCAAATACTCAGTTTACAGATTGGTATGGTTCAGTAGTTAAAAAAACTGGTCAATTATATAGTGCATCATTATACGACAGAAACAATCCTAATAGATTAGTAAATCTTTTGCCAGAGCATGTTAGAGATGATGCTAATAACTCAGAGTTTTTGGACTTTCTTGATATGATAGGACACCAATTTGATGAGTTATGGGTTTATACTAAAGCACTATCGGATATTACAGATAGACAATCAGATTTAAGTAAAGGATTTTCAAAAGAATTAATTTATAATATAGCAAAATCTCTTGGGTGGGATATACAAGATGGTAAAGATTTAATTGATTTACCAAGATCTGCTTTTGGACAAAAACTTAGTGGTACAACATATTCATTGTATACTTCTGGGTCTGCAGATAAACCAGCTGAAAGAGAAATTTCACGCGAAATTACTAAGAGACTTATACAAAGTATGCCATATTTGTTAAAAACAAAAGGTACTATTAATTCATTAAAAGGGATAATAAGTTGTTATGGATTACCATCGTCTATTTTGAGGGTACGAGAATATGGTGGTATGTCAAATGCAAAACAAAGATTACCATTTGAAATTACTCGTAAATGGACAAGAGCTCTTGGATTTAGCGGGTCTCAATATATTTCTGGAAGTTGGACTAATGATTCATTGTCTGGTAGAAAAGCGGATACGGTAGAATTTAGATTTAAATCAGCAACAGGCTCAAATCAATTATTGGTTAATAAAGATAAGAGGTGGGGCATTAGATTAAAAGATAATGGTTCAGTAGATAATTATGGTACAGTATCATTTATGTTGTCTGGCTCTGGTGGGTATAGAGAAATTAGTTCATCATTGTTACCCATATATGATGGAGAATTTTGGTCTGTAATGTTAAGAAAACAATTAACAGATAATCAGTTGTTACCAAGTAGAGGTGTTGGAGATTTTGGATATGAAACTGGTAGTTTTTTAAATAGTATAAGTCCACCATTTTTTGCTGGAGCAAATGCACAATATGGGGAACTTATAATAACAAGTGGTTCTGTTGGAAATAATTACGGTAGTGGTTCTATAAGAAGAGAAGGCGGTGGCCAATATGGATTAAAGTTAATAAATAATAGAAATAAAGAAAATTTAGATAGAAGAACGTATACACATTTGTATAAACGAGATGATTTACATCCTACATTTGAGGCAAGTGTTGCATCTGTTAGTGCAGGAGATACAGTATTATTTAGTGGTTATGCTAAGGCATCTTCAAGTAATGAATTGGGTGGAGCATTAGCTTCATTAAAAGTATATGAGTTAGATTCAAATGAAAATATTGTGAATTGGGATGAAGAATCTCCTGGATTGTCATTAGAAACAGATGAAGCCGATGGTGGAAGCAGAGCATCTGAACGAGTAGCTGTAGATACTACAGAATGGAAGTTGGTTCAAGTTAAAAAACAAATTAAATTTCCAAATACATCAAAACTTTCGATTCAATTAATTAATGATTCTCCAGGTGAAACTATTTTCTTTGATGATTTGTTTTTGAAAAAAGTACAACCGACAGGATCAGATGCACAAAATAAAAATTATAGTTATGAGTTATTTGTAAAACAATATGATGCTGGTATTGATAGAATACGATACAGTTCTAAATCGGATTTATTTATAACTGGATCAAATGCAGTATCACAATCACATAATGTATCTTGGACTGGCAGTGGAACATTTTATGTTGGTGGTGTTACAAGTGCAACTTCAAGTTTTGGTTCTTCTATGTTTAGTGGTTCGATGATGGAATTTAGATTGTGGAATTCTCCATTGAATGAAGAAGCCTTTGATAATCATGTAACAGCACCTAAATCATTTGTTGGCAATCACGTGTCAGCTTCATATACAGATTTGTTTTTAAGATATTCTTTTGATGATAATTCAACATTAACTGATGGTACTACAATACGCGATGTGAGCTCAGATCAAACAACTACAAATG
>CALBXV010000470.1 GCA_937890045.1 uncultured archaeon | reverse complement strand
AAAACAAATTTTATTTTTTTACTTAGCTTGATTTTCCAACAGCGTCACGAACACCATAAAGACCAAACGCTGCAAGTACTCCATATACTGATTGTGGAATTTCAACTCCAAACTCACCAGCAATACTAGATGCACAAACAACAATTGCTGTCCAAATTGTCTTTGACTTCCACCAAGCTTTATCTGCGATAACTTCTGCCATAATTAACTCCTATTCTTTTAGAATTGTAAGATTGCGTAATCATACGCTAATGTTAAAGTAATTTCTGCTGGTGCACTTTCTGCAAAGGATAAATCTCCAAAAACTGCAGATTGTACATAAGCACCTTTTAATGTCCATTCTTCTACAACATCTCCGACTGGACCTAACATATTAAATGTAATATCTTTCTTATAAAAATCAGAATAACCATCTCTACCAGTTACAGATTCGTGTGATAATCTAATCCATTCCATACATGCTTGCGCAGCGGAAGGAACAACTGGATCGTATAAAGTACATTCTAATGTTTGCCAAGTACCTTTGCCCTTTAAAACTCTTTTTACATTAATGTGATCTAAAACCACTTCTTCAAATTGTATGGAAGGTCTATTTGCTGTTTTAATAAGATAAGCAGGTATACCTTCAATATACATAATGAACCTATTTTTCATCTTAGGTTCAAATGGTGTAAACATAATCTCAGATGGATCTAATAATTCGGGCATCTAATTTCTCCTAAAAAATCTTTTCATATATAAATATCATTTATTCAAAAAATCCTTAATTTTCATTTTCATAGTTTTTCTGAAGTTTTATACTTCTACTATTCTTCTCAAATATAAATATAACAGGGCAATAAAAAACCCCTCATAAAGAAGGGTTTTTTAATCGTTCAATAAAAGAACTACTCAGGAAATGCCGCACCTGTAGGTTGTACAACGAAATCCAACACTATAAATTCAGCCGTTCTTGTCGGTTGAATAAATATCTGACCAATGAGACGATTTCTATCTATCTCAGCGGGTGTATTGTTGGAATCATCCATTACAACTCTAAAAGCACTCAAACCACTGTTTGCCTGAACATCCTCAAGAAACGGATTAACAACATTCAAGAAACGATTTCTTGTAGCTGCTGTATTCTGTTCGAATACTAAGAATCTTGAAGTAGAAGCAATAAACTTCTTCAATGCAATTAACAATCGTCTGACATTTACTCTATCCAATGCGGAAGGTTTTGCCTGTAATGTTTTCTGACCAAACACTACAACACCTTGACCTGGAAATGTAGCAATAGG
>CALBXV010000469.1 GCA_937890045.1 uncultured archaeon | reverse complement strand
ATAACCGAAGTTTATAATAGTTCTTGACTTTCCCCTTAACTTTTTGTATAATATGTATATAAAATGAAAAAAAGGGAGTGAGCGTGAGCATTAAAAATCTACTAGAAAGAGCAAGTAAAGCATATTATGAGGGTAATCCAATTATGGAGGACTTTCAGTTTGATGAATTAGCTCATCAGTATAATTGGAATCAAGTTGGTTATTCCCCTACGGGTAAAGTATTCCATAAGAAACGCTTACGAAGTTTACAAAAAGTTTTCGCAGGAAGCGGAAAAAATCCTTTAAACTCTTATCCCAATTCAGAAATTATAGAGACTCCAAAATTAGATGGAGCTTGTATTAGTTTACTTTATAAAGAAGGTTTGCTAGTTCAAGCTCTAACAAGAGGAGATGGTATCGAAGGAGTAGATATCACAGATAAAATATTTAATTCAAAATTAGTATCCGAACTCCTGTCCAACGTTTGTGTTGAGTGGGTGTATTCTTGGATACAGGTCACGGGAGAAGTCGTTGCTCCCAAAAACATACCTAATTCCAGAAATTATGCTGCAGGTGCTTTAAACCTAAAGGATAATAAGGAATTTGACTCCCGTGATCTTTCTTTTATAGCATACGATTTTCAATGTGAAATAGAAACAGAAGGAGAATATATGGAAATATATGGAAACCGCAGTAAGTTATACGAAGATGATATGTATATATTAGGTGTTTTTGGGTTTGATGTAATAACAGATTCAGAGTGGGAAGAATTTCCACATGATGGTCGAGTATTCAGGCTTAATGATAATGAAGAATTTACAAAGCTGGGTTATACTTCACACCATCCTCGTGGAGCTTACGCACTCAAAGAACAACAAGAAATTCAACAAACAATTCTAAAGGACGTAATTTGGCAGGTTGGAAAAAGCGGTCAGGTATCGCCAGTAGCCATACTAGAACCAGTCAAAATTGGGGGAGCGACAGTAAGTCGTGCAACCTTACATAATATCGCATATATTGAAGATTTAGGATTAGAAATTGGATCTCGGGTTAAAATAATTAGATCAGGAGAAATTATCCCTAGAATTGTAGGAGTTATTGAAAAATAATTCTTGACAATCGCGGTCTGATTTGATATAATATATAAATAGTGAGAGAAATAGAATAAATGTCAAGCACAACAATTTTACCACCAAAAAACTGTCCTAGTTGTAGTTCTACATTAGAATGGATAGGCGATCAGCTCTTTTGTATGAGTAAAACTTGCCCAGCTAAAAGCACGAAATTGGTTGAACATTTTTCTAAGACTCTAAAGATTAAAGGTCTTGGACCTATGACAGTTAAGAAATTATCCCTAGATAGTATCAATAAGATTTATGAACTAGATTATGACTATGTAGAGAACTGTTTGGGCTCTAGTAAATTAGCTAAGAAATTAGTTGATGAGATAGAAAAAAGTAAGAACGCAGACTTACAAACTCTATTACCAGCGTTTTCTATCCCACTTTTTGGCAGATCAGCTTCCGAAAAATTATGTGGGACAGTTTCAGATATTTCTGAGATAACAGCTGACTCATGTAAGAGAGCAGGATTAGGTCAAAAAGTTACGGATAATTTAATACAATGGCTCAAGAGCTTCAATCAGTATCAAACTTTGCCTTTTAGTTGGAAAACGAAACCTTCAAAATGGGTTAGTAAAGAAAAAACAAAAGGCATTGTTTGTATATCTGGCAAACTAAACTCCTATAAGACTAAAGCTATCGCTAAAGAAATTTTAGAAGCGAACGGTTATATAGTAAATAGTAGTTTAACAAAAAATGTTTCGATTTTAGTTAATGAGAGTGGGATAAACTCTGCAAAAACTAAAAAGGCGGAACAAAACAACATAACAATAGTAAATAATATTAACGATTTAATCACAGGAGAAAATCATGGGTGTACCTAAGTGGACAGACGAGCGTACTGATACGCTAACAAACTTTGTAGGGAATGAAAGCCCTATAAGCCAAGCAACTGTAGCAGAAGCAGCAGATGAACTTGGCACTAGCCCTCGTTCAGTTTCTTCTAAATTGAGAAAAATGGGATTTGATGTCGAATTGGCATCTAGTGTCTCAACAAAAACTTTCTCAGATGAAGAAGAAGCAACACTTTCCGAGTTCGTAACTGGGAATAGTGGGCAATATACTTACGCTGAAATCGCAGCAGCTTTTGCTGATGGACATTATACAGCTAAGTCAATTCAAGGTAAGATTCTTTCTATGGAACTTACTGGACACGTCAAGCCTACTGAGAAACCTGCAAGCGTTAGAACATACTCACCAGACGAAGAGTCAACCTTCCTAGGAATGGTTGCAGATGGTGCGTTTGTTGAAGAAATCGCAGCAGCTCTCAATAGACCTATCAATTCTATTCGTGGTAAAGCACTTTCTTTCTTAAGAACTGGCGAAATTAATGCTATTCCTAAACAAAAGGAAAGCCAAGCCGCTTCTAAAGTAGATGCTTTAACTGAACTTGGTGATATTAGCGACATGAATGTTGCTGACATTGCTGATGAAATTGGTAAAACTGAACGTGGTGTTAAAACTATGCTAACCAGACGCGGACTTACCGCAGCTGATTATGATGGTGCAGCACGCAAAGAAAGAGTAGCTAGCTAAGCTATTCATTCATCATTGAAATCTAGAGAGATTCGTCTCTCTAGAATTTCTTTGACTAAATCTGGGAGAAAAATTTGAATATTGCGTCTGCATTAATCAATAAAATAATAATAGAGCAAGACACAGAGACTTGGGGTAACCTGCAACAGCATTACTTACCCCCAGATTATCAAGCTGTGCATAGAGCTATTAACAAACATTTTGAGCAATATCTTGCTCTCCCAACTTTTGATGATCTAAAATTAGAACTCAGGGATCAGTCATTAAAAGAAAAAATTTACGCAATAGAATCCCTAGAAGTGGACTCAAATCCATATCAACTATTAGAATACCTAAAGAACGAATATACTCAGATAGAGATACTTGATGAGATGGACGACTATATTGAAAAATCAGCAGGTATGTCAACTGCTGATGAGAATATAGAATCTATAGAAGGAATAGTAATAAATCTAAGAAATAAAGTAGAAACAGACACAGAAACTATTAGTATGCAGAAGATAAATGCTTTAGAAACTGAAGAAGAAATAGCAAATTATATACCACTAGGATTGAATGATGAATTTGATCAGAGAATGAGATTTACTAAAACAGATTTAGTATTACTTGGTGGACGCAGAGGTAGTGGTAAATCTCTTACTTGTGCCAATATAGCTTTGAATCAATTTAATATAGGTAGAAGTTCTTTATACTTTACAATAGAAATGACCAAAGAACAAACCTTTAGACGATTAGCAGCCTTAGGAACAAACATACCATTAAACAGACTAAACAGTAGAATGTTAACCAAAAAAGAATATCAAAAATTAGCCGAATGGCAAGCCGATAGATTTGAAGGTAGTAGTAGTGTTTTGATGGACTTTTATACTCATACTGATTATGATAAGTTTCAAAGTGATGTTACAAAACTCCCATTAAGAGAAGATAAACAGATGGATATTGTATTCGATACTACACTAACGCTTGCAAAAATTAAAGCAGAAGTAGAGTATAGAATGAATTATCTAGATTTGGGTGTTGTAATAGTTGATTATATTAATCAAGTCAGAAGATCAGCAGCTCCACATAAAAGTGGACAGTATGATTGGACTGAACAAATAGAGATTAGTAAAACTTTAAAACAATATTCTCAAGATTATGGAGTATTGTTCTTTTCTCCATACCAAACAGATAATACAGGAGAAGCAAGATTTGCAAAAGGTATTCTTGATGCAGCAGATGCGGCATATGCTTTAGAGACTTGGGATCCTACTGATAATTGTATTAGTTTTATCTGTAAAAAAATGAGAAACGGTCCAATGGAAAGTTTTACTAGTGAAATGGATTGGAGCACATTAAAAGTTGGACCAAAGAGTGCTTTAAACCCTAAAGAAAGATCAGAAATGCGAACAAAAATGAATGAGGAGGTTCATGAGTTATGAAATTAATAGTTAAAAGAATAAAGAAAGGTATGCACGGTTTATTTGCAGACGAACCAATAAACAAGGGTAATATAATCCTTATACTAAAAGGTACGTCTCTGCCGATATCAACCAAAACTTCTATAAGAATAAGGAGTAAAAATATCGAGCACTATGAGGGCGGTTATATGAACCATCATTGTAATCCTAGTGCAAAAATAATAGTAATCGATGATTGTCTAGAAGGTATTGTAGTTGCAGAACGAGACATTCTTGAAGGAGAAGAAGTCACGTTTGATTATAATACTACAGAGCCAATATTATCACACCCATTTCAGTGCGATTGTCACGGAAGATGGATAAAGGGGTTTACAAACTTATGAAAGTAATTAGTTATTTTACTCCAAATTATAGTGTAATAGTTCCAAACTATGTGGAATCTATGGACAAATATAATGTGAGTTATAGAATTGAAGAATACCCTAGTAGAGATACTTGGGAAGAAAACTGTGCAATTAAACCAGAGTTTATTGAGTTAATGTTAAATGAAGAAGAAGATGATTTATTTTATTGTGACGTTGATGCAGAATTTGTAAGAATACCAAATTGGGAAGAATTTAAAGGAAAAAATCAAATGGGATTTTGTGTAGCACAATTACATCCACCTAAATGGGAGTTAATATCTGCAGCTATGTATCTTCCTAATAATGATAGTACAAAAGAAATTATTGGAAAATGGAAAGAGCATCAACTAGATAATCCTACAGTATGGGATCAAATCACTTTAGCAGAAACACTAAATAAACACTGTCAAAGGTGTTGGTTTCAAATGAACTTAAAGTATTGTGCTATTGATTTTTTAAATATAGTAAATCCAGTCATACTACAGAAACAGGCATCAAGAAATCGTGAAGAAACGAGGGTATAAATAATGAATTCGTTTCTTCAAAAATTTTTAGAAGTATTAACGTTTTGGGTGTTCTTTTTTCTCTTTTTGGGTATATTTGCATTTTTATTTTATACATTGGCAAACGCATGAACGTAGAAGAATTAATACAGAAAAAGAAATTAATGTACCTGCAACAAGGTGGAGATTTTGTCATACATTGTTTAAATCCAGATCATGATGATAGTAATCCTTCTATGAGAATTGATAAAATTACTGGAATATTTCATTGTTTTTCTTGTGGATATAAAGGAAATATATTTAAGTATTTTGATACACCAGTATCATTTCTAGAACAGAAAAGAGCTAGAATGAAACAAAAGATTAGTGATAAACTGGTTGAAAATGTGGGACTAGAAATGCCTAAAAACTTCCTGCTTTACAAGGGGAATTTTAGAGGTATAAAACCTGAAACATATATTAAATATGGAGCATTTACACATCATGAACCACAATATGTTGGAAGGGTAGTCTTTCCAATTAAGGATATTACAGGCAGAATAACGGCTTTTATAGGTAGACATATGGATAGTACAGTTGTCCCTAAGTATATGATATTCCCACCTAAAGCTAAGATGCCTTTATTCCCTTCACATGCCAGACCAATTTTAGGTAGGGTAGTATTAGTTGAAGGAATTTTTGACGCAATTAATCTTTTAGATAAAGGATTACCTAATGCGATGTGTTGTTTTGGAACTAGAACTATAGATATTTATAAATTATCTATACTAAAAGTTCAAGGAGTAAGTGGAGTAGATATTCTTTTCGATGGGGATACAGCAGGACAAGAGGCAGCAGAGAATGTAGCAGAACTCTGCGATCAAGTAGAATTATTATCAGAAGTAGTGAGAATGGATCAAGGATTAGATCCTGGCGCACTACCTGAAAACCGAGTAACAAATTTAAAGGAGTGGTTATATGGA